>JAUVUS010000418.1 GCA_030600865.1 Bacteroidales bacterium
ATTGAGGCAACACAAATTCCTTTAGAAGATATTGAGGGAATTTTACACTATCGATTTTCAAACGATCAAATTGCAGAACCTACAATTTCTTTACACGTTCACAGAACTGTTCCTATACAAGAAGTAGTAAAAATTATGAATATTGCCAAAAATAATAAGTGGAAATTAATTTTAGCAACACAAGCAAATTAATATGTCATCTAAGATTAGAGAACATAAAAATGGTATAATCGGAACAATAATTTTCCATATAATTATTGGTGCTATTTTTATGATTTTTGGTTACTCAACACCTCTCCCTTTGCCTGATGAAGAAGGTATCTTAATAAATTTTGGCGATAGTGATGAAGGGTTTGGTCAGGTTGAACCAAGATATTCTGAATCGGTGCAACAAGAATCCGCCGAAGAAAGTCAGGAATCTGTTCCTGAAACTACAACTTCACCTACAGATGATGGTTCAATTACTCAGGATTACGAAGAAGCTCCTGCTGTAAAAGAACAAGGCAAAAAGGAAAAGACAGAAGAAATAAAAACTGAAACAAAACCAGAACCCGAAAAAGAAGAAGAAAAGGAAGTTATTGAAGAGAGAAAAGTTAACGAACAAGCTTTATTTACCGGAAGAAACAGAAACAATAATAACAGTTCAAACGAAGGAGAAACAACAGGAGAAGATAATCAAGGTTCAACAACCGGTTCTGTAGATTCTCAAAATCACGCTGGCGGAAACAGTATGGGAACAAGCGGTACAAGTTTTAGTCTCGCTGGCAGGAATCCTGAATCACTGCCTAAACCCGAATATAATTATCAAATAGAAGGAAAAGTAGTTGTCGAAATTACAGTCGATAAATATGGAAATGTAACCAATGCAGTTCCGGGAGTAAAAGGCAGTACAACTTTAGATGCTAATTTATTATCTGCAGCAAAAAAAGCAGCACTACAAGCAAAATTTGATAAAAAACCAGATGTTCCTGCTTATCAAAAAGGAACTATTACATATTTTTTCAAGCTACAATAGATTGAAATTAAAAATGACTAAAATTTAAAGTGCCTAAAATTTATTACTCTTTTGCGCTCTTTGCGAGTTTCGTTGCGCTCTTTGCGGTTAAGATTTTTACCACAAGGGATGCTATATAAACTCTTTACTTCATAATTCGATCTTGATTTTTCTAAAATACCACAATCCTGATTACGATAAATCAGGATCTCTAAAATTTGTATACTATGTGCTGTGGTAAGAGTGAAAAAATAAAACTAACCAAGTTTAAAAAAATCAAAAACACCTAAAAGTTTTATAGCTGAAACCGATATAGCTATTAAAAGTATATATCGAACAAATTTTGGTCCCCAGCTTACAGTTGCCTTTGCACCAACAAATGCTCCAAGCATATTTCCAACTGCAAGTATTAATCCCAGTTTATAATCAACCTGGTTATGGATCATAAAAATAACCAATGCTACTGGTGTATAAAGTAGTATAATAAATACTTTTAATGCATTTGCCCGCACTAAATCAAGACCTGCTCCTAATACCAATCCTGCCAATAAAAATAGCCCGACACCAGCCTGAATGAATCCACCATATATTCCAATGAAAAAGAAAATAATCATTTGTAATATGCCCGGCTTTGGATTAACCTCTCCTGCTTTCTCTTTTATCCATTTATCGGGTTTATATATTATTAAAAAAAACATAAATACCAGTAATCCACCGATAGTATTCCTCATGATCTCTTCGTTCAGATTAATTGCGATTTGCGCTCCAATTAGAGATCCTACAACGGCCGGAATTCCTAACCATAATCCATGTTTAACATCCAGCACCTTTTGCTTTTTAAAACTAGCCACGCCAACAACATTCTGTAAAAGAATTGCAATACGGTTTGTTCCATTGGCAACATTAGCAGGTAATCCAAGAAACATCAACAATGGCAGAGTTAATAAAGATCCACTACCTGCAAGGGTATTAATAAATCCCGCAATAAAGCCAACTCCTATTACAGCTACAATAAGATACCATTCCATTTTATAATTATTAAATATTAATCGAAATATTTATTAAAATTGATTTAAGAATATCGATTAACGAATTAAGATTTTTGATTTATTAAATACTTCCGAAATCATAATTCAACGTTCCTTGTCTGACTTCGGGTCTATAGAAATTCAGAAAAATGTCAATTAGTAAAAATAACAATAAACAAATAAACTCCAAATAACAGGCTATATTACCTTAATTCCACAAGTCATCGGATGACTTGTGGATAGTAAGTACTTTAATTAAATTTTATTACATTAAAATGAGTCATCCGATGACTATCAACGATTTAAGTATCAACTTGCTGATTTAAGGTATTAACAAAATTGAATAATAATGAAAATTCTGTTATCGTAAAAATTGAAATCTAATTACAAAGGAGTGATTTTTAAAACAAAAAGCTGCCTTTTCAGGCAGCTTTGAATTATTTGAGAAATATTACTAATAAGCAAATAATGGATATTTACTCATCATTTCTTTTATATCATTTCCAACTTTATTAATTACAGCTTCGTCTTCAATATTACTAATTACCTGATCAATAAAATCAACAATTGTTGCAATCTTATCTTCTTTAATTCCACGTGTAGTAATTGCAGATGTTCCAACTCTGAAACCCGATGTCTGGAAAGGTGAACGAGAATCGAAAGGAACCATATTTTTGTTAATTGTTATATGAGCTTTAACAAGTGTATTTTCAACAACTTTACCTGTAATTTCAGGAAACTTGGTTCTTAAATCAATTAACATAGAGTGATTATCTGTACCACCGGAAATAACTTTATATCCTTTAGCAATAAATTCATCAGCCATAACAGCGGCATTCTTTTTTACCTGAATTTGATACTCTTTAAATTCAGGAGCCAAAGCTTCACTAAAAGCAACTGCCTTAGCAGCTATAATATGTTCAAGTGGTCCACCTTGTGATCCTGGGAAGATCCC
>JAUVUS010000313.1 GCA_030600865.1 Bacteroidales bacterium
ATGGTAAACTGCCGTATAAGCACAACGCTAAGCCTGTAAAAGATTAATTTATTATTAACTTAAAAATTATTTTTATGAAAAATTTAGAAAATTATGGAGTAGTTTCTTTGGATGCCAGAGAAATGAATAAAACTGATGGAGGAGGATTAATTGTTTTTGCATTTATAGCTGGCTTGGCTTTGGCATATTATGAAGAAAGAATTAAGGAAGAATAGTATTATTGTTAAATAAATAAAATCATGAAAAATTCAGAAAATTTAGAACTTCAAGAGTTAACATTAAATCAAATGAAAGAAATTGATGGTGGAGTAGTGATTCCATTAATTCTGGCTGGTATAGGATTATGTCTTGCTGCTTATACTGCAGGTTACATGACAGGAAAAGCTATATTTTAATTTATAATTGATAATAGAATGAAGTTTCACACAAAGAGGTAGGATTTAATCAATTGACAATTAAATTTGTGATTTTAATGATTAGCTTATATTTGTTGTGTGAAACTATTTTTTATTTTATTTGGACAGCTTTTATTAATTACGTGGTTATTAATAAATAATATCAAAAAATGCAAAACTTAAAAAAAATCTTGCTGATTCTTTTAGCTATTTTTAATTTGATACTCATTATATCTACGATTATCGTTTTCTTAAGAAACAAAGAATTGATTTATATTGTCTTTTGCCTTATAATTAATGTAACTTCAACAATTTCAATTCTTCCATTTTTAAAAGAAAAATAGGATAAGATTCACTGTGTTTTACAAAATTTGTCTTATGAAAAAAACATTTTATTGGATTTTACTAATTGGTTTGTATATTCCGTTATAAACATATAATATGTAATAACACAATTTATTAATAGTGTAACTTATTCAAATATGCCTTCATGTTTTAACTTCTAACAAACACATAGTTGTAAAAACATTGGTTAGGTAAATTTTATATACAAAGGCTATTTTAAATTACTAAAATAGCTTTTGTTCGATCAGTCAAACATTTTTTCTACAATTTATCTCCATTTCTCCTTTGCTTTTTTGCAATATTAAACCCAAAAGTCAAACCTATTGTACTACCTTCCTTTTTAGGTACATAATAAACATTAACAGGTACATTTAAATATCCTGATCTGAAAGTTTTACCAAAAGCAATAATTAAGCTGGTTGATACTTTATAATCACCTCTGTTATCAATACCATTAATAATATCATAACTTGCCCCTTCAGGCATTTCCGAAGCCAAATTCCAATTACCGTCTTCATCCCAATATCCTTCGGCTACTTTTGCCAACCTGAAAATAGGACCCAGTCCGATTTCCCATCCATTTCTATTAAAACGAAATCCATTCATCAATGATATTGAAGGAATAAAATTCCCTGATTCCAAACCAGTTATAGCTCCAATAACTTCAACTAATGCTTGAAAATCTCCCGAGCTTAAATATTGAAGTTCATACTGGTATCCAAATATTGAAGTTACAGGAAACATATTGTAACCACCTTCATTCTTTGGAGCACTTAGTCTTTTTGCTGCATCACCAGTAGTAATAGCCGCTCCCATTCTTGGTCCGTTTAACTTAACTGTTGTTTTAGGACTCGAAACCAAAAGATCATAATTTATTAACAGATCTACAAGCAATGGATCATTTTCAATTCCAATTAAATTGTTTAATGAAATTTTAGCCATTGTCTGAATTTCTTCTTGCAAATCAAGGTATTCCATTACATTGGTTCTTTCAATTTTTTGCGATTTAACATCAATCATTCTTAATACAAAAATGATTTTTTCTCCAAATTTGTCAACATTTCCCGTTAAAATCTTATCAACTTTTAACATCTCTCCTACTTTCACCAGTTTTGTTTTTCCAAAGCAATTATTTGCATCTACCCCATTATCCTTAAGAATATTCGAAACATCATACTTGTCAAGCACTTCATACATATTTGCTTTTTCAAGTTCAAGCCGAACCAAATTCCCCATAGAGATATTGTCAAGTTTAATTCCCTTGCAATCAATCCCGATTACTGCAATGCTTGCCTTCTCCTGGCTAAAACCTAAAAATGATATTAAAAGAATAACCAGACAAACACTCATCTTCTTGCGTAATTTTTTTGTTTTCATGGCTTCTGTTTTTAATTAATACTAAAATTTTATACAGTAACATTTCAAAGACTTACATTAATTACTATCGAAATTATTGTATAATAGAAGGATATCAAAACGGAATTCCGAACTGTGTTTCAGAGCTTTTGTGAATAGATCCAATTTTCACATAAAATCCCTTTAGCAGAAACTATTTTTGCATTTTTTGCAAATAATTGACTAAAATGTCATAATTTGCAATTAATAATTACCCAAATAGGATTATTTGCAACTATTTATGGAAAAAGATAAGGTTACGGAAAAGCAACTAGAATTTCTAAACAGAATTAAAGATTTAATTCCATCAAACACCTCTATGGTTTATGAGTTGTCGGAACTGCTGGATATAAGTACAGATAGTATGTATCGACGATTAAGAGGAGAAACTCCTCTTACTTTTGATGAAGTTGTAATATTGTGTAATCATTTTAAAATTTCTTTCGATTCGTTTATCAATATTGAATCAGGCAATGTAACATTTAATTATACACTGATGGAAGAAGGAGAAAATAGCTTTAAAAAATACCTGACATCGATGAGAGATGATTTGAGAATTATAAAAGCTACGAATCAACACCTGATAACATATGCCTGCGAAGACATTCCAATATTTCATAATATTACCTCTTTTAAACTAGCTAGTTTTAAGATGCTTTATTGGATGAAAGCTATTTTAAATCTGCCATCACTTGAAGATATTAAATATGATCCAAGTATTGTCTCGGAAGATTTAATGGCTCTGGGGCAAGAAATTTATAATTTATACTGCTCCATAACTTCAATAGAAATATGGACAGATACTACACTCACGAGTACTGTGAAACAAATTGAATTTTTTTGGGCATCCGGAGTGTTTAAAAGTAAAGAAGATGCTATCGAAATTTGTGAATCATTGTACGATTCAATTAAGAAAATCGAGAAACAGGCTGAAGCCGGTACAAAGATGCTCGATTGTAATCAATCTGAAGAAAATGAAAATAATTACTCATTTTATCTTAGCGAAATTGAGTTGACAAATAATTGTGTATTAGTTAACCTCGGTAATGTTAAAGCCGTTTATATAGGTCATCTCACATTTAATACCATGAATACTTCAAATGCGACCTATTGCCACGAAACCGAAGAATGGCTAAATAATATTATTCGTAAATCAACACTTATTAGTAAAGTAGCCGAAAAAACAAGGTATCAATTTTTTAATGGGATGTACTCCTATCTTGACGACGTAATTGAGAAAATCAGAAATTCCTGATTTTTCAGTTCAGTGTAATGCCAGTATATATTTGGTGTGTAATCTTTCTAGCACAGCCAAGCACACTGTTATAACATACTATTTTTATCACTTTTACTTTTCAGGACTCCAAAACATCAATTCCATCATTCTTTTAAACTCTGAATGAATATTTGCATTAATGCTCAAATTCTTTTGATTTATTGGATGGTTAAAGATAATTTCCGATGCATGTAACAACATTGTAGTCATACTCCATTGTTCTTTAAAAAATTTATTTTGCAAAAAAATCAAATCATTTAACACTCATACAACACTAATATTCAGAAATATAACGCAAGACACCCTGTCTTTATGTTATAAAACATATAAATACAGAGGTCACCTTTTCACAATAATAGGAATTAATAGGTAGAGGGGTTAACTAAATATTAATCTATTATTATGAAAGTATTTGAAATTATTGAACGTTTAGAAAGAATAAATAAATGTCTAAAAGAAGAAAGAACAGGAACAGCTAAAGAATTTGCAGCAAAAATTGGTATTTCAAGAAGTATGTTATTTAATTATCTGGATTATTTAAAATCTTATGATATCCAAATTAAATATGAGAGAAAGAGAAATTCTTTTGTTTTTGAAGAAGATATTGAGATAGAAATCAAACAACCAATAAGGATTTTAAAGAATAATAAATTAATCTCAACAAGTGGCGGTGAAAAAGTATTTGTAAGAGTCCAAGGAAATTGGACGGGTACGGTATTATCTTTAAACTTAAATCAGGTTTTAGTTAAAAGCATGAACAGTAGTAAACCAGTTAGCGCGCAATGGTAAACTGCCGTATAAGCACAACGCTAA
>JAUVUS010000389.1 GCA_030600865.1 Bacteroidales bacterium
CAGTCCACGATAAAAAGCATAATAAGTTGGAAGTAATGTATACGAATTTTTAGCAACATGATTTTCAACCCTGCTCCACACATCTGATCCATATTTGTTTCTGGTATAGGCTGTTAACTGATAGCCCAGCTCGTAATAATTAGGTACATAGTTACGATACGAGCCGAAGAGCATTTTATCACAAGAATATCTTTTCTCGTCGCTAAGCAAATGTGTTTTTATTCCGCTTTCAAAAAAAGGAAGTCGTCCACGCCCAAAATTGGTCAGGGCTGTTTCGGTGCAAACAGCATCGCCTTCTAAATACCACATTGGCAATTGGGCCGTAACCAGGCCGGTAGCTTGTTGCCCAAAAACAACAGATAATATTTTCGTTATTCCCTGATTTAATTTATCTATTTGAACAACGTGCCTTAACTCATGTATGCACAAATGCTCAAGCCATGGATCGGGATAACCATCTTGTGGTGGTGTAACAAAAAGTTCCATTCTTTTTGGTGCCCAGACAACATATCCATTAGATGTTATGGTTTGGTTATGAACAATAACTGATATTTTTTGAGGATTGTGTTCTAAGGTCTTTCCTGCTTTCTTGTAATAATATTCAAGAATATTTGCAATATTCTGAGCCTGATCATTAAATTCCTTTTGAAAAATTATTTGGAAATTGTCAGTATTAATTTGATTCCATTTTGCAGAAGCAGGATCCTGTCCTGTAGAATAAAATTGTGCTGAAGAATATTGACCCAGAAACACATTTATTAATAAAAAAAGAATGACAATTTTCTTTGTATATGGCATCAGAAATTAGTTTTGAATAACAATTTTAGATGAATAGACTAAGCCGTTTTGATCGGAAATATATAAAACACACATTCCGTCCGTAAAGCCAGAAACATTAATCTGTTCTTCAATTAATTTAATATTATTACTAAACTGTTTACTATATAATTTTACTCCCTGAATAGAAAAAATTTCGATTCTCACATCTTTTCTAAATCCAAGGTCAAGTTTTAAGTTTAAAAAATCATTGGCCGGATTATTATAAAAAACCTTTACATTTTCAAGTTCTAAATCAATAATTTTTAATGGTTCTCCGCGATTCTGATCAATCTCTAATTCTAAATAAACGGGTAAATGATCAGACATATTATACAATGCCTGAGCAACACTGTTAGGAACAGCAGAATTCGAAGTTGTATTTAATGAACTATTAAATCGGCTTCCATCTTGCCCTATAGTTTTATATGAATCAGCAATATACTCAAAATGATTTGTTCCGTTCATTATGTAATCTGAAGCTAAAATAAAATCAAACCTGTCATCCATTCCTCCTGTTGAAAAACAGTCTCCTGATGTATGTGTTGATTGTGTATGATAATAACGATAATTGTAATTAGATGACCATTCGCCAATTTGATCAGCAGGGTCATAAAAAGTATAAAGGCTATTATCCGGGTCAATTAAATTTTGAAAAGCACTTTCCGTTGGAGTGTAAACATTAAAATCTCCCAATACAAGATAATTTCCTTGTTCTCCGAGCGATTCAAAATAATCCACGATCAGACTTGTTTCATATGTTCTTTGGGTTTCATTTTCAGGATAACTACCTGCCTTTAAATGTGCTACCAAACAATAAATATATGCAGTATCATTTGCAGTTTCCAAATCATCTGAATTATAATAAAATTTGTAAACGTTAAATATTTTTTCAAAGCCATAAGTAAACCTAATTGGTGTACTGCTTTTCAAAACAAGTTTATTGGCATTATAAAAAATTGTATTTGCTAAATATATTTCCGGAAAATCGGTTTTTCGATAATATGTAATACCATCTACGTTTAATGCATTATCAAGTAAGTATGCAGCATCGTCTGAAACAGGATAGGCGCCTTCTCCATCCAATTCGTTTACCGAAAAAATATCTGGTTTAACATGTTGAATAATTGTTTTTAAGTATTCGTTCTTATTATCAATGTTATTTGTTGTGCTTGTACATTCGTAAACATTTTTACCGTAATATAACAAGTTATAATGCATTACTTTTATTGTATCCTGCGCAACTAAATTATTTACAATAAAAAATAATATTACAAGCCAGCCTGTATTTTTGTAAATTTTCAATTCTACAATTTTTTAGCGTTATACCCTTCAGATATTAAAATCTGAACAATCTTATCCCTGAAATCACCCTGAATTAATATATCTCCATCTTTTACAGATCCACCAACAGCACACTTTGTTTTTAAAAGTTTCCCAATATTTTTTAAATCATCTTCGGTTCCAACAAAACCACTAACTAAAGTTGCTTGTTTCCCTTTTTTCTTAGCTTTAGTATCAATATAAACTTTTAGTTTTTGTTTAGATGGTTCTAAAGTTTCTTGTTCCTGTTTTTCATTATGTTGATACTGAAAATCGGGATTGGTAGAATATACTATATCAACTCTGCTTTTTCTGTTTTTTTTTGACATTTTTAAACTCCTTACTAATTAGTCAATAATAAAAATATATCCTTGTATTTATTTTTGTAATTGTGTCATAATTTTTTGTTACCTGCCTGCCGGCAAGGCAGGCTCGCTCCCACAAACCCGCCACTCATTCCGCTCGTGAACCTTCATGCTCTATCTTTTATCAGTCTTATATCTTATCTTTTAAATTATCATTCTTTTTACACAATTATTTTGCATGAAGGTTTCAGAATTTGGCTAATTTACGTAATTTCGGCCAATAAGTTTATAATGAACTTTTTTTTTGATTTTTACACAATAAATTGTCGCTGGAAATCATTAATTATAAGAATTTGAATTAGATTTGGCAACGAAATATGAAATCCATATCGACAATTATTGAAAAATAGTTATTATTATCTGATAATCATGTTCGAAATTTTTATATGTACAATTACAAATTGAAATTTATATAAAATCATACATAATCGATGGAAAAATTTAAAATTGTAAATCGTGTAACCGGCTGGATTGTATTTTTAATTGCAGCAACTGTATATTTATTAACTATTGAGCCCACAACTAGCTTTTGGGATTGTGGTGAATTTATTGCAACAGCATTCAAGCTGGAAGTCGGACATCCTCCCGGAGCTCCATTGTTCATGATTCTTGCAAGAGTGTTTTCTCTTTTTGCAGGAGATGTTACAAATGTTGCTATGGTGGTAAATGCCATGTCGGGCCTAGCAAGTGCTTTTACAATTTTATTCCTTTTCTGGTCGATAACACATCTTGCAAAAAAGATGTTCCCAAATAACGAAGAACTAACAAGCGGACAATTAATTGCAGTTATTGGTAGTGGTTTAGTTGGTGCTTTAACATATGCTTTTTCAGACAC
>JAUVUS010000296.1 GCA_030600865.1 Bacteroidales bacterium
CACAGCTTGTTGGAATCAATAAATATTTGAAAATCTGATTGCATAAAAATTAAATAAGTACTTTCATCATTGCTTCTGCTTTAACCATACATTCTTCATATTCCTTTTCAGGATCAGCAAGACTTGTTATTGCGCCACCAACGGTAAAAGATACGTAATTTTTTGTTTCGTTGTATAAAATGCTTCGTATTACTACATTAAAATCGAAATCATTATCCGGAGTGATAAATCCAACTGAGCCAGAATATAAACCTCGCTTAGATCTTTCATATTGTTCTATTAATTGCATAGCTCGTATCTTTGGTGCACCGGTCATGGAACCCATTGGGAATGATTTTTTTATTATTTCTATAATATCAGTATCATTTTCAACTTCTGAAACAACGGTTGATATCATTTGATGCACCTGGCTAAAACTGTATATCCCGTATAGTTCTTCAACTTTAACAGATCCCTTTTTTGCTGTGCCTGACAAGTCATTTCTTACTAAATCTACAATCATTATATTCTCGGCTCTTTCTTTAGGGTCATTTAAAAGTTTTTCTTTTAAATAAGAATCTTCTTTTTCATTCAACCCTCTTTTGATAGTTCCTTTTATGGGTTGCGAAATAATCTTATTTTTTATCTTTTTTATGAATCTTTCCGGACTTGCCGATAATAAATAATTGTTTCCCAATTTGTAATAACACGAAAATGGAGTAGGAGATATATTATTTAATCTCACATATGTATTGACAGGATCAATAGCTGTTTTACCATAGAATTCCTGACAAAAGTTAATTTCGTAAATATCGCCACGTTGAATATAATTTTTAAGTTTTTGTACGGTTTCAATATATTCGTCTTTATTAAGCCTTTGTTTTAATTGCACTGAAGGTGTTTTGTGATCTATATCTGTTAAGTCGATAGATTCAATTTTTTGAATAATGCTGTATATCTCTTTTTCTGAGTACTGATTCTCATAATACAAAAACGAAACTGTCGAATCTTTTGATAAAATAACTATTTCAGGTGAAAAAAAGTGGATGGCAGGAAAATTTAGTTTGTCAATATTTTTTGACTCTAAATTTTCAAGTTCGTTTTTTAAATCGTAGGTAAAAAATCCAAAAAGCCAGTCTTTGGTTTCAGCTTTTAATTTGATGAGATCTTTAAAACCTGCTGAATCATTACTAATAATTTCTTTTATAGAACCTATCCCTGCAAGATAATCATATTCGTAATATGTGTGTTCAGAATTATTTTGATTAAAACTATTGCTATCAAGGAAAGCAAACCTCTTGAATTTACTGCCATATATTAAAACTTTCTTTTTAAATAAATCAACATCATTAACTTTTGTTACGAATTCTTTTCTCATAATACAAAAATAGGTAAAGGAAATTATTTAATTAAAATATGAAGGGTGTTATTTAAATAGTTAATCTATATTTTATACAAATATTAATTGTCATGAAACACCAAAGAATTATTCCCTTAATTTTAGTTTGTTTTTGTTTTAGTATTTCCGCTATATCACAGGATAAACAAGATACTGTTACTCCAGAACAAGTTATAAGTTCTTCGATTTTAGAGGTTGATTTTAATCGGATAAATTCATTTAATCTTGAAAATCTGGAATTGCAGGCGTATATACTATTTCTTAAAAATGATTTTGAAAAAGCAGCAAAGTATTATTTGAATATTATTGAGCATAATATTGATGATGCCAACTCTCTTTATCAATTAGCATATTGTTACGCAATGATGAAGAATCCTGAGTATGCAAGCAATTTTTTAATAATGGCAATTAATGCCGGATACAATAATTTTTCTAAAATTAAGGATGAAGAATGTTTTAAACTATTGGCAAATAATACAGGTTTTAATAATACTCTGAATGAGGTAATGAATTTTGGAAAAAATTTGGGAGAAACTGTTTATGTGGATGCAAATGTTCTGATAAAATGCAGAGTTATTGTTCCTGAAAACTATAACCCAAATAAAAACTATTCATTGTTAATTGGATTACATGGTTTTGGCGGGAATGCTGAAGATTTCTGTATTATAAATAGTTACATAGAATCAGACGATTTTATTTATGTTGTACCTGAGGCTCCTTATTTAAAAGATGATCTTGGAAATAGAAAATATCAATATTCGTGGGATTTTCGGGGACAAAAAGAATTATGGGAAAAAAGTGATCCTGCGGTAATGAGGTATATTATTAATGTTGTGGATCAAATGAATAAAAAGTACAAAATTGATAGAAATTATTTATTGGGTTTCTCCCAGGGAGCAGCGTATGCTTATGCAACAGGAATAAAAAACTCAGATAAAATAGATGCTGTAATTGCTTTTGGGGGAAAATTGCCAGATCCGGAAATATATCCTTGGTTTATTTCAAATAAGGATTTAATAAATGGAAAAGATCTTAAGATATTTATAGCTCATGGCACCAATGATTCTGCAATAAGTTATAAAAAATCGAATGAGGCAAGAAAAAAACTATCAAAACTAAATTATGATGTAGAGTTATTGCTTTTTGAAGGAGGACATATTGTTAATAAAGAAGCTTTTAATGAAGCTTTAAATTGGATTGACAAAACCTTACATAAATAAAAACATCTCTTCACAGAGATGTTTTTATAAGAATTCTATTATTTGATTATTTACTTAAATAATCTGCTATTCCTTCTTGAGTTGGCTTTAATGCTTTGTCGCCCTTTTTCCAGTTTGCAGGACAAACTTCTCCGTTTTCTTCATAATATTGCAATGCATCAATTATTCGCAAAGCTTCATCGGTACTTCTTCCTAATGGCATATCGTTTACAACTTGATGACGAACAATACCGTTTTTATCAATTAGGAATAATCCTCTATATGCTTGTGGAGTTCCATGAAAAATACTTTCTCCTGTTTCAGAATAGTCGTAATGACCAGCAAGTACATCATAGTTTTCCGATATAGTTTTTGAAAGATCGGCAACAAGCGGATATTTCACGCCTTTTATACCTCCGTCTTTTAATTCTGTTTGTAACCATTTCCAATGCGAAAAAGCCGAATCAACAGAACAACCAATAACTGCAACATTTCTTTCTTCAAATTCCTGTAGCCTTTCTTGAAATGCAAGAATTTCGGTCGGGCAAACAAAAGTAAAATCGGCTGGATAAAAATAAAATAACACATATTTTTCCCCAAATATTGTTCTAACGAAAAATCTTCAACTATTTGATTCCCTTTAATAACAGCACTCGTTTTAAACAAAGGTGCTTTTTTTCCTACTAATACAGACATAAATAAAAATTTAAATGGTTTTTAATTTGTAATTAAGAAGTAAACAAGCAGGGAATTGCTTTGTTCATGAAAAAGTATTTATAATTATTATAAATTAATATTAGTTATATTCTACGATATAAGGCGCTGTTGGTTCAAAATTAATTGGTTTCTGGTAGTTTTCTCCGGAAATTAGTAAATAAAAGTGTTCTGAATCATTAGGAACAGTCGGATAATATGCGAATCTTATTAGAACGGTTTTAAAAACTAAATTTTCATTTCTTATCTTTATTCCTAATCCAATTCCGGAATATAGTTTATTACTGAAAATTGATTTGTTTTCAGGGCCTATTAACCCAATGTCGCCAAATCCGAAAAACAAAAACCTAAAATTATATATGTATAAATTTGAAAACGCAATAAGTTCGGAATGAAATGAGACTTTCTGAATTCCAAATAAATAATCGCTTGATAAGCCCCAAATATCTTTGGTAGTTAAATACGTTTTTTCATCACTAAAACGATTAATCCCTCTTGTATAGTTTACGCTTAAAAATTCGCGTATTTTTAATCTGTTAAAATAGTGTAAGTTGCTAATAGCTTGTCCCGTAAAAGTAAAAACACCCTGTTCGAGTTGATCATCATAATATAAACCACCGAATTCGCCATGAAAATTTAAGTAACCTATTTTGGGATAATAAATACCTCGTGATATTCTTAAGCCCCAATATGGTCTTTTATAAAATTCATCTTTTTCAAACCCCATATTAAATTGAAATAAACATCCAATCGGAATATCTTCTGTTTTACCAAAACCATATACTAAATTTGATTTGTAATATTTTTGTCGTGAAAACGCAATACTTGCCAGTACCATTTGATTGTCGTGATATTGGAAGTTGTATCTTTCACTTACCTCAGGACCCTTATAAAAAGTATTATTTATATACCTTGCTCCAATTATAAGTCTTGTTCTGTTTTGGTATTGCCAGTTGCTTGTTTTCAATAAAAATGAACGACCAAACCATATATCCTGAGTGGTATAATTTAATCTTACATTTAATAATGTTGTATCTATCTTTTTTATGTTATTTAACGAAGATGTTTGATAAAGCCTAAG
>JAUVUS010000291.1 GCA_030600865.1 Bacteroidales bacterium
ACAAACTATTGATGTAATTGAAACAAGAGCAATTCCTTTAGGTATTGAAATAGTAAAAGGTGATTACAAAAACATTGAATTAAACGATAAAATATTTGGCGCTATAGTTCAGTATCCTACAGCTGATGGAAAAATTGAAGATTATAAAGGTTTTGTCGAAAAAGCACATCAGAATGAGATTGCAGTTGCAGTTGCTGCCGATATTATGAGCTTAGTTCTATTGACTCCTCCAGGTGAATGGGGTGCTGATGTTGTTGTTGGTTCAACTCAGCGATTTGGTATTCCAATGGGTTATGGAGGTCCACATGCAGGTTATTTCGCAATATCAGAAAAGTATAAAAGAAGTATTCCTGGTCGTATCATTGGTATTTCCAAAGATTCTCAGGACAAGCTTGCTTTACGTATGGCTTTACAAACCCGTGAGCAACACATTAAGCGCGAACGTGCTACTTCAAACATTTGTACTGCTCAAGCATTATTAGCCACAATGGCTGGTATGTATGCAGTTTATCACGGAGCAGAAGGTTTGAAGCGCATCGCATCGCATATTCACAGTATGGCTGTTACAATTAATGAGAAGTTACGGGCATTAGGTTATGAGCAAGAAAATAAGAATTTCTTCGATACTTTAAAGATAAATTTAGGTAATGTAAAATCAGCAGATATTAAAAAAATAGCTCTTGAAAGAGAAATCAATTTCAATTATATTGATGATAATACAATAGGAATTAGTACTGATGAAACAACTTTAATTGAGGATGTAAATAATGTTATTGAAATATTTGCTATTGGATCAGGTAAGCAGACTGATAAAATTACTCAGGTTTCTGATCAAATAGCTTTTGATAATAAATTTAAACGTTCCGGCGAATACTTGACAATTGAAACTTTTAATCGTTATCGTTCAGAAACTGAGATGATGCGATATATCAAGAAACTGGAAAGAAAAGATTTCTCATTAACTCATTCAATGATTTCTTTAGGTTCCTGTACAATGAAACTTAATGCAGCAACAGAAATGTTTGCAATGAGCTGGCCTGAATTCGGTGGAATACATCCATTTGTTCCTGCTAATCAAGCAGAAGGTTATCATCAGTTATTTAAGGAATTAGAAGATGACTTAAAAGTTATTACTGGCTTTGATGCTATCTCGTTTCAACCAAATTCAGGTGCTGCAGGCGAATATACAGGCTTAATGGTTATTCGTCAGTATCATATTGAAAACGGACAAGGACACAGAAACGTAGCTCTTATTCCTTCTTCTGCTCATGGAACAAATCCTGCAAGTGCTGTAATGGCAGGAATGAAAGTGATAGTTGTAGATTGTGATGAAAACGGAAATATCGATATCGAAGATTTAAGAAAAAAGGCTGAAGAATATAAGGATAAGCTTGCGGCTTGGATGGTTACATATCCATCCACTCATGGTGTTTTCGAAAGCAAAATCAAAGAGATGAACGAAATTGTTCACCAAAATGGTGGATTAGTTTATATGGATGGTGCAAACATGAACGCACAACTTGGATTGACAAATCCTGCAAGCATTGGTGCTGATGTTTGTCACCTGAACTTACACAAAACATTTGCTATACCTCACGGAGGTGGTGGACCGGGAGTTGGGCCAATTGGTGTAGCTAAACATTTGGTTCCTTATTTACCTTCTAATCCTGTTGTAAAAACCGGTGGTGAGAAAGCTATTAAAGCTGTTTCTGCTGCTCCATGGGGAAGTGCCAGTGCATTAACAATTTCACATGCATTTATAAAAATGACGGGTGGCGAAGGTTTAACTAGTGTAAGTAAAATTGCTATTCTTAATGCAAACTATCTGGCAGCTTCATTAAAGGGATATTATGATATTCTTTATACAGGAGAAACCGGTTTTGTTGCTCACGAGATGATTGTTGAGTGTCGTAACTTTAAACCAATGGCAAATATTACAGAAGCAGATATTGCTAAGCGATTAATGGATTATGGTTTCCATGCCCCAACACTATCATTTCCTGTACATGGAACTTTAATGGTTGAACCAACAGAAAGTGAATCATTGCAAGAGCTTGACCGTTTTGTTGAGTCAATGATTTCAATTTACAAGGAAATTATTGATGTAAAAGATGAAAAAGCTGATGCAGAAAATAATGTTTTAAGAAATGCTCCACATACTCAAGAAGTGGTTGTTGCAAACAATTGGAACAGACCTTATGAAAGAGAGCAGGCTGCATTCCCATTGGATTGGATACGTGAAAATAAATTCTGGCCAGCAGTTGGTCGAATTAATGATGGTTATGGTGATAGAAACTTAATGTGTACTTGTGCACCAATTGAAGAGTACCGTGAAGGTAAATTTACTTTTGAAACTCTGAAATAAAAATATACATAGTAAATTTTATAAGGTCTGGGAATTTCTCAGACCTTTTTTCGTATAAACGTTTGTAAAATTTCTTCTTAAATAAATTTACAGTTGCCCTAATTTGTAATGTTAAGTATTACACCAACAGTAGGTATTGTTTCGATTTTTATTTTGGGTTCTGCTTGTAAGTGCCTGCGAAGTTTCGAAATAAATACATCAAGGCTACGACCGATAAAGTAATCGGTTTCTCCCCAAACTTCCGTCATTATATCATCACGACTAACAATATTATTTTTTGATTTAGCCAGAATGGTTAAAATCTTACTTTCCTTTGATGTTAATCTTTTGGATTTATTCTCAATTTTAAGTTCTTGGTTTTGAACATAAAAACTGATTTTTCCTAACTTGTAAACTAGCTTTTCTTTATTTGATTGTTGTGGATTTACTCTTCTTAATATCGATTGAATACGAAATAACAGTTCATCCTCATCAAAAGGTTTAGTCACGTAATCATCAATTCCAATGCGAAACCCTTTTAATTTATCCTCCTTCATCGATCGTGCAGTAAGAAAAATGATAGGAACCTTTTTATTTTTCTCCCTGATTTTTTCTGCTAATGTAAAACCGTCCATTAAAGGCATCATAACATCAAGGATACAAAAATTAAAAACCGAAGAACTAAATCCTTTCAAAGCAGAAACGCCATCACGGTATAATTTTACATCAAACCCATTTGCTTCTAAAAATTCAAGCAAAAGGAATCTTAAATTTGTATCATCTTCAACGAGTAATATTTTTGATTTGTTGGCCTTCATATTTATGATTCTGTACAATTAAGGTAATTTAATAATAAATTTGGTGCCTCTTCCCAGTTTGCTTTGAACGTTTATTTCTCCATTCATCGAATCAATTATTGCTTTAACTGTTGATAAACCGATTCCAAAGCCTTTCACATTGTGTAAATCACCAGTTGGTACCCGGTAATATTTTTCGAAAATCTGTTTAATATGTTCATGCTTAATACCAATACCATTATCTTCAACTTCAATAATTATATTGTCGCCTTTATCATAAGTTTTTATTATAATTAAAGGTTCTTTTTCACAATACTTAATAGCATTGTCGATTAAATTTGAAATAGCAAATTGAAATTGCTCTTTATCAGCATGTACTGTACATTTTCCTGATATTTTTTCATATTTTATTTCACCATTTAATTCCTGAAGTTGAACCTGGTAAGAATCAACAGTATATTTTATAAGCTTACAAATATCAATAGTTTCGCAGTAATCACTATTCCCGTTTTCAATTCGGGCAACGTCTAGTAAGCCTTCAACCCTGTTTTTAAGTTTTTGATGTTCAGTTTTGATAATATCAGAATATTGACTTAATTTCTCATCTTGTTCAATTTTTTTGCTTTTGGAAATCATGCTATTTGCCAAAGCAATATTCGTAATCGGAGTTTTAAATTCGTGTGTAATATTATTTATAAAATCACGGGTACTAAGGTAAAGTGCTTTTTCTCTTTTATAATATTTCAGAATTATTATAAAGGATATACTTATAAGAATAATTAACAAAATTGAGCTAATAAACATTAGGCTGATTTGTGCCGCTATAAATTCACTTTTTTTAGGGAATCGGATTTTTAACTCTATAGCATTTTGAAGAAGAACACTTTCGAGATTATCCGAAAAATAGGTTTTTTTACAAACATTATAATCTGCATCCTTGCGTGTATCAACAATATCAAATTCATAATCAGTATTGATATGATAATAATCAAGAGTATTTTTGACTATTGAATCCACTCTTGTCCATTCAACATTATTGTACATACTTTCATAGCATGATGTTGAGCCTCCTTTGCCAATACAATTAACTACTTCATTGCAAATGGATTCGTTATCAGCCATTTTTTCAACAATTTGCCTCATGGCTAGGTTTACACTATGGCTAAATTGTTTTTCCTGCGTATTGGCCGCCTTAATAATCCACGATATTTGGATTGCAACTAATGCAACCAGACTTATGAAAGTAAGTGTGATTATACCAATTTGTAAT
>JAUVUS010000456.1 GCA_030600865.1 Bacteroidales bacterium
CCTATTAAAAAAGACAAACTACTTGGGAAATTAGATCATTATCTTAACAAATAATTAAACATTCCATCATCTTTTATTGTAAATAGCAAGTAGTTATCTATTTTCGCATAAAATTCATAGTTACATGGATAAAAATGACAGAGATTATAGTAATGGTGAAATAACAGTTCACTGGCAACCAGCTAAATGTATTCACTCCACCATTTGTTATTCAAAACTCAGAAAAGTTTTTGATCCCGGGAAACGTCCATGGGTTAATATGAAAGGTGCAAGTACAAATGAAATAATTGAAATTGTTAACCAATGCCCAACAGATGCCTTAACTTTTACGAGGGATAAAAAAGTGAAAAAAAATATTAAGAAGAAAGAAGAAAAAGTTGAGATTAAAAACAATGAAGATATTTTAACAAAAATTCAAATAATACATAATGGCCCTGCATTACTTTCAGGGAACTTTACAATTACAGATATAAATGGCAGAAAATTAGCAAAAGCTAATAATATTGCGCTTTGTAGATGCGGAAAATCATCATCAATGCCCTTCTGCGATGGTACACACAACACAATAGGATTTAAAGAAAACAGAGAATAAGTGAATAAAGAAATGAAACAACCTTCAAATCGACTTGTTAAATACCTTCTGGCTTCGCTTGGTTTAATTTCTTTATCTCTGGGGATTGTAGGAATATTTCTGCCATTGCTACCAACCACTCCTTTTCTTCTTTTATCAGCAGCTTTATTTATGAAAAGTTCTAAAAGGCTTTATAACTGGCTAATGAATCACAAATATTTGGGGAAACATTTGCAAAACTATTTGCTTCATAAAACAATATCGAAAAAATCTAAAATATCCGCATTATCATTATTGTGGATAGCTATTTTAGCTACTATAATTATGATTATTGATAACTTAATTATCAAAATATTACTTTTGGTAATAGCAATTGCTGTAACAATTCATATCTTATCTTTTAAATCAAATAAAGAAAAATGATAACAGTATTAGTCCTAATGACTTTTGGAATTCTGATCGGATGGTTTTTACATAAAAAGGAGAAAATCTTAAAAATATCATCTGAATTAACAAATTGGGCAATATACTTACTTTTGTTTTTATTAGGATTATCAGTAGGCACCAACGAAGAAATCCTGAGTAATTTCGACAAAATTGGATATCAATCTATTATGATTACTGTTTTTGCTGTACTTGGCAGTGTTTTGGTTTCATGGTTAACTTATATATTATTTTTTAAAAAGGATGAAAGGTAGCATAATCATATTATTCTTCTTTGTTATTGGATTGTTTACCGGCATATATGATCTGTTGCCTGAACATTTTTTACAAAATGATTATAGTATGTATGCTTTATATTTATTAATGTTTTTAGTTGGAATTGGAATTGGCAGCAATAAAAAAACATTAAACTTAATAAGGTCTGTTAACTTTAAAATACTTCTTGTTCCGTTATCGGTAATTACAGGAACATATATTGGTGTATCTATTTTTGCCTTATTACAAGATAATTTAAGCCTGATTGACTCTCTTGCAGTTGGTTCAGGGTTTGGATATTACAGTTTATCAAGTGTTCTGATTTCGGAAGTTTCAGGTGATATGTTAGGTGTTATTGCATTGTTGTCGAATATAACGCGTGAAATTATCACTTTGTTACTAACTCCTGTATTTGCACGATATTTTGGAAAACTTGCACCTATCTCATCAGGTGGCGCTACTGCTATGGACACAACACTTCCCGTAATTACAAAATATATTGGGTCTGATTATGCAATAATTTCAGTCTTTAGCGGGGTTGTTTTAACTATTCTTGTCCCGTTTCTAATTGCAATAATATTGTAAATGCTTAATAACATTTAAGAAATTATTAACTTGCTTTTGTTGAATAATTTGAATAACAATTCATAATTTTACATGCTCTTTAAAAAATATATAAAATGGCAGGAAAAATTAATATTAACGTAAGATCTGAGATTGGTGAATTAGAAGGTGTTATACTTCATACTCCCGGAAGCGAAGTAGAAAATATGACTCCAAAAAATGCAGAAAGAGCTCTTTATAGCGATATTTTAAATCTTTCTGTAGCAAAAAAAGAATATTCTCAGTTTATAGGAGTTTTGGATAAATTAACAAGAACCTTCCAGGTTAAAGACTTGCTGACTGATATTCTTACCAATAAGAAAGTAAAAGATACTCTTTTACATAAAATCTGTCAATACGAACAAAAGTGCAATTTGAGTGAATACCTTAAATCCCTGGATCCAAAAGAACTTGCCAGACAACTTATTGAAGGAGTTATTGAAGAAAAAGATACCTTAACCAAATACCTTAATAAAGAAAGATATTCATTAAGGCCTTTACATAATTTCTTTTTTACGCGTGATGCAGCGATGTCGGTACTTGATGATGTATTAATAGGACGAATGGCAAGTAATGTTCGTGAACGCGAATCGTTGATTATGGAAGCTATTTTCGATTATCATGAATTATTTGTTACCAAAACTGTTAATCCGTTAAATAGCCCGAATTACAATTCAAATACCTCAATTGAAGGAGGTGATGTTTTAGTTGCACGTGATGATATTTTATGTATTGGAACAGGTACACGAACAACTCCACA
>JAUVUS010000090.1 GCA_030600865.1 Bacteroidales bacterium
AAACAGCATATGAAATAAATTTAAAGCCCCGCGTTTCATCAAATTTCTTGGCAGCTTTAACAAGCCCAAGGTTACCCTCGTTAATTAAATCGGAGAATGATAAACCCTGATTTTGATATTGTTTAGCTACAGAGATTAAAAAACGCAGATTGGATACAACCAGCTTCTCAAGAGCATCGTTATCGCCATTTCTGATGCGTACCGATAACTCAACTTCCTCTTCGGCAGTAATCATCGAATGCTTGCTTATTTCATGGAAATAGCGACTTATCGATTCATCAGCCCGTTGGGTTATTTGTTTAGTAATTCTTAGTTGCCGCATTAAAATTTGTTTTTATTTCTTCTCCCATATCTTAATAAATCATAATAAAGGCCATCTCTTGGAAATATGATATCGATACCTTTTAATTAAAAAAAATATCTATCAACCATTGAAATAACATTAACTCCTACCATATCAGTCACTACCAATGAAAATCCGGACGAAGAAAACCAAGACCCATTACGCAATAAAGGAATATAACAGATGTTTTAAGAACTCCGATATTAAATGAACTAATCTACTGATTTTACATTAATAGCAGACGGGCCCTTTTCGCCCTGTTGGATTTCGAACTCAACTTCCTCATCGGGCTGAAGTCCAGCATAAGAACTAACTAGCCCAGTTCTGTGAACAAAAATATCCTCACCATTTTCCGATTCAATAAAGCCAAAACCTTTGACCTTGTTGTACCATTTTACTTTTCCTTTTGCCATAATAAATTATTCCATTTATATACTAAAACTCCCTTTTAGGTCTTGCCTCATTTACAACAATTTCTCTGTCTTTAAATGTGGTGCCATTAAGTTCTTCTATTGCTTTGGTTGCTTCATCCTGGTTTTCCATTGTGACAAAACCAAATCCTTTACTTCTGCCACTGTATTTATCGATAATGATTTTGCATGTACTTACAGTTCCATGCTCTACAAATATACCTTCCAGTTCATTTTCATTTACCTTAAAATCAAGGTTTCCTACATAAATGTTCATTGTTTTATAATTTTAAATTGTTTGTTTTTAACAACATGGTAGCTTTGTCCATTCTATAGAATTTTGTTTATCCGGCTTTTCACTAATGAAAGTGGATTAAACAAGTAAATCAACAAAACAAACATAACGTTTATAAAACCTGTCATCAAAAAGTTTAAAAATTGGGATTTAAAAAAAGAGCAGTGATAAACTAATAATGAAAAAAGAATTAGTAAATAAAAGCGCAAATTCTCAAATCTGAAATTTTGGCAAAGATACGCTTTTGTTTTCAGGGTTTTACTATTTATCTGCTTTTAATTACATATCCGAAATGTAACGAAATACTAATTAAATCATAGCACGACACCGCTTTAAACAAGTTTCAATGTTCGCCCTTATTAAAGTCTGAATATAGCGAATAATTATCAACACCAAAAACACCCCGCTTGAGCTTGAAGTTGTATTTCAAATTGGATGTTTTAATTTACAACTATTTTACAAAATATACTTGAATTGTCAATTTCATGAAGTGTTGTTTGAACATTAAAGTTAGAAGCTAATTTAATGAACTCTTGTCCAGAATAGGTCATTGCTTTAAATCCATCTTTACAAATAATAACTCCATTTTTAGTTTGTTTATAATCAATTTCACCTATCAGTCCGTGCTCAGCTTGAATTTGAAACCATTTAAGCCTGTCATTCCAAAATTTTTCTGAGTATGATGAGAAAAGAATAGTACCACCTTTTCTGGTAACTCGAATAGATTCTTCTATTAGCTTTAATGGATTAACCTTAAATGCAGAGATGCCATTTTGAACACAAATAACCACATCAAAAAAATTATCGGCAAATTTCAAATTAATTGCATCCATAGTATAAAATTCATAATTTTCATTGGTCTTAACTATTTTCTTTGCCAACCGTATGTTGTCCTTTGAAATATCAATTCCAACTACTTTTTTTGCTTTTTCCAATAACCTGATTGCTACTCGGCCATATCCACATCCTAAATCTAATACAACATCATTGTGTCCAATATTATTCAAAACAAAATCTATCTCTGCTCCCAAAAATTGTTTTACTCTTAAAGGTGCTATTTCATAACACCTTTGCAATTTATTTGAGTTTAGTAAATTCGAATAATAATTTGTCATACTATGGTTTCTTAACACCTCTGATTGCCTTACCCCTAGTTAATCCTTACGCGTAATTTTACTAACTATATAAATGGCCGATATAGCCAAAACAAACGAAACAAATCTAACAGATACAATATTTTCCAGAGCATCAATATTGCTCCATATTACTGTTGAAATTGATCCTGTAAGCATTCCTGCTATTACACCCTTACTCGTAATCTTTTTCCAATATAATATCAATAATAATGCAGGACCAAACGAAGATCCTAATCCTGCCCATGCATACGATACTAACTCGTAAATTAAGTTTTCTGATGTAATAGCTATTATAAAACCAATTGCTCCAACAACAATTGTAATTATTCGACTTAAATATAATAGTCGTTTTTCTGTTACATCTTTACCCAATGTTTTATGATAAAAATCTTCAATAACCGATGATGTAATAACCAATAACTGACTATCAGCTGTTGACATCATAGCAGCAATGGCTCCTGAAATAAAAATCCCTGCTAACCAAGTTGGTAATAATGTAGTTGCTAAATGTGGCATTATCTCTTCCACATCAGCATAATAACCATTCCCGTGTAACGCTAAGCCAATTAGCCCGATAAGCATGGCACCGGCAAATGCAGGAATAGCCCATGCAATTGCAATTGTTCTGCTTGTTTTTATTTTATCAGCACTTTTAATAGACATAAAACGTGTTAATAAATGAGGTTGTCCCATGTATCCAAGTCCCCAACTTAATCCACTTATAATAATTGCTGCTGCTGCCCAACCTGTTTTATTATTTACAAAACTATTAAAGTTTGCACCCTCAGCACCTATCGCACCTGAGAAAGATACGCCACGCTCAGCAATCTCGATAAATCCATAAATAGGTAAAATTACAAGAGCACCAATCATTATAATACCTTGAACTAAATCGGTCCATGCTACAGCAAGAAATCCGCCCATCATGGTATAAAATACAATAACTATTACTCCAATAATAATTCCCCACACATGAGGAATATCAAACGTTACAAATAGCACTTTCCCTGCTCCGTTAAACTGAGCTGCCAAATAAAATGTAAAAAAGAAAACTATTATTAATGTTGCTAAAACCCGAATGATTTTGCCTTGTTCACCAAATCTCTCAGCAAAAAAGTTAGGTAAGGTTATCGCATTTAGCCTTTCTGATTCAATTCTTAGTCCTTTTGCTATTACAAACCAGTAAAATATAATGCCTAACACACAACCGGCAGCTGTCCACGATTCCATAAAACCAGCCGCTACTGCTGCTCCAGGCAAACCTAACAACAACCATGCTGATTCTCCCGATGCTCTTTCTGAAAAAGCAACAACCCATGGATTCAATTTCCGACCGCCAATAAAAAAATCATTGTGCGATTTATTATTCCGGTAAGTTATAAAACCAACAATAAAAACAATTCCTAAATATATTATAAAACCAAGTAGTGTATAACTCATAATATAGATTTAAGAATAATGGCTATGATATAAACTAATGTGGTGAAATAGATTTTAATTCTAACTCAAGAAAAACAATGGAATACTGGAATATTGCAATATTGGAAAAGATTATAAAATTTCCATTATTCCTTCCGAAAACTTTCGGGATTCCATTATTCCAAGCATAAAAGGGATAAATTTAAAAGATAACTTTTATAAATCCACAATATATTAAATCATAGCCAAAATAATGTATTCAAATGTTAAAGATAAAATTTAATCGTCAAATTTTTGATTTAAGTCTTGATTTATGACATAATTGCACAACATTTTTCAATATTTCATACTATATTGTCATTAAAAAGATTTGGGAACAGTATTTGACCGATTAAAGTAAATATTTTCAAAAAAGTTAAAATGGATTATAAAGAAATCAAAAAGAGGCATCATCATATTTCCGGATTAGTATTGAGTAACGAAATTTTAGTTGCTATAAAAAAACTATTTGATTTTGCAAATAATACAAAAAAACAATATCATCAGATACAAATTGAAAAAGTTAAAGATACCTATTCAAATATTCTAAAACATTCTTTTTCAGGAATTGATGATCCCGAACGTGATAAAATTTACATCTATGTTCAAAGGTCACTATTAGAACTTAACGATAAAATTAAGGAATGTTTACTCACAGAAACTTCGGGTCTTACAATTTACAAAATGAAATGGTCGCTGGAAAAGGAGTTAGAAAACCAATCAGACGAAGCATATTCATTAATCAATAATTTAACTTTTGATAAAGAATTAGATAATATCCTAAAAGAAAACAATATTGATTTATCAAGAGATAAAACAGACGATACAAAAATTACGTCAAGACAAGAGGCACTAAAAGAACTCTTTAATTTTCTCTGGCTAACTGACTCATATAAAGAAATTGAAAATAAAATAATTGATTCACTTTGTTATTCTAAAAAAATTCCATGGCATGACAAAAGTCTGATTGTAAGCGCCCTGACATTAAGCTTACTTCGAATTTTTGACACTAAGAAATTTACAGCTTTACTAAATTTTTATCACACAGGCGAAAACCAGGTTTGGCAACGCGCATTGATTGGAATTGTACTGGCATTATACAAATACGATAAACAAATTCATCTATATCCTGAATTAGAAAAACAAATTTTAAAACTTTCAAAAGTTGATGAAATTGACAAACAGTTTGAAACAGTCCTAATTCAAATTTTCAAATCTAAAGAAACTGAAAAGATTACAAAAAGATGGGAAGAAGAGATTCTTCCGGAAATGATGAAAATGCAGCCAAAAATTGAAGAAAATCTTGATTTGGAAAATATCCTTCCTGATAAGTTTTTAGAAGACAAAAACCCCGACTGGGAAAAGGTTTTTGAAGACTCACCTGACTTACTCGACAAATTACAAAATTTCTCCGAAATGCAAATAGAAGGCTCTGATGTATTTATGAGTGCATTTTCAAAGCTTAAACATTTCCCGTTTTTTAATGAAATCAGTAATTGGTTTACACCTTTTCATAAAGAAAATGAGTATATCGACTTAATCATCGAAAAAGAAGAAACCAATTTGCAAGCATTTGTTGAGCAACTTGAGAAATCGTTTCACATGTGCAATTCAGATAAATATTCTTTTTGCCTGAATTTACAGATGATCCCGGAATCACACAAATCCATGATGATGGAAATGTTTAATGAAGAAATGAAAAGCATGGAGGAAATTGCAAAAGACGAAAATCTATTAAATCAATTCGCAATAACTAAAAGTATTATTACACAATACTTACAGGATTTATATAGATTTTATAAACTACATCCAAATAAAAATGAATTCTCAGACATTTTCAAATGGAATTTTGGTGTTCAGTATTCAGACTTTTTCAATAAAATAATTACAAACAAACAGGTTATAAGAAATATAGCAGAGTTTTTACTTGAAAATGAGCATTACGACAAAGCAGTTGAGATATTTAAAATTATTGAAAATACCGAGGAAAGTAATATTGAGCTATTCGAGAAAATTGGCTATTGTTATCAACGATTAGGCCAGTACAGAGATGCCTTAACTTATTATAAACGTGCTGAACTTCTGGATGAAAATAAAGCATGGATTATTAAAAAAATAGCACTTTGTCACAGGTATTTAAACGAACATAAAAAAGCTTTAGAATACTATAAACAAGCTGAAAAACTTGATCCCGAAAATTTATATATTCAAGCTTACATTGGTCACACTTTAATACGTCTGGAAAAATATGACGAAGCACTTAAGTATTATTTCAAAGTAGAGTACCTGGCTCCTTCAAACGAAAAAATTCAACGACCAATAGCATGGATATCTTTCGTAACAGGTAAGTTTGACTCAGCTATAAAATATTACAAAAAGATACTTGATAAGAATATAAATGAATTTGATCTTATACATTTAGGACATTCATATTGGTGTTCTAAAGAAATACAAAAGGCTATAGAAACATATAAAAAAGCTTTAGAATATTTTAAAGGAGATTTTCAAAAATTCAATCAATCTTTTGTTGAAGATATAAATTATCTCACCAAACACGGGATTAAAAAACTTGACATAAAACTAATGAAAGATTATATTTTGAATTCTATGAATTTAAATTGATTTAAATGCAGGTTGCCTTTAGATTTTATGAAGAACTAAATGATTTTCTTCCTTTTAAATACAGAAAAAAAAGGTTTGAATATAATATTGCAACAAATACCTCTGTAAAAGACGCTATTGAATCGCTTGGTGTCCCTCATACAGAAATAGATTTAATCCTGGTAAATAGCAATTCTGTTGATTTTTCGTGCAATTTAAAAGAAGGCGACCATGTTTCAGTTTATCCTAAATTCGAAAGTTTTGATATCGCAGAATTAACAAAAATAAGATCGGAACCGCTTCGAAAAATCAAATTTATTCTGGATGTACATCTTGGTAAATTAGCTAAATATCTTCGATTATTGGGATTTGACACACTTTACCATAATAATCTTGACGACCCTGAAATAATAGAAATAGCAAAAACAGAAAAGAGAATTATTCTTACACGAGATTTGGGGATACTTAAAAATAATAAAGTTACACATGGCTATTGGCTTCGTTCTCAGGATTCCAAGGAACAATTAAAAGAAGTAATTCAAAGATTTGATCTAAAAAAAAATTAAATTCATTTTCGCGATGTACATTATGTAATGGAATGATATCAAAAATTGATAAATCAAAACTCTTGGATCAGGTTAACAAAAAAACTTTAGAAGAATTCAATATTTTTTATCAATGCAAAAATTGCAAAAAAATTTATTGGGAAGGCTCACATTATGATAATATGACAAAATTTATAAATTCAATAAAATAACAATAATAAAATCTTAATAATCTTACATATTGCAATTTATATTAATTATTAATTGCTTTTATATTTCCGATTTTTTTAATTAAATACATAAAAAAACCACAACTTATATTGCGGCTTTTTAGTTTTACAGTACGGGTTACCGTTTTTTAAATGGTTTATAAAAGAATTTTTCCCAGTGCACTATTTCATCCAAAGGTTTTCTTAATTGATCATGTCTGTTTACATCTGTTTCATCAGCGGGATATCCTACCGGTAATAGGGCAATTGGCTCTACACCATCGGGTAAGTTAAGAGCACGAACGCATTTCATAACGTCGAATTTACAAATCCAACAAGTGGCTAAACCTAAATCGGTAGCTGCCAAAGTCATATGATCAACAGTAATTGCGACATCAATATCAGTATGAATCTTACCATCAGCTCTTCGCCAGGCTTCTCTGTGATCGCCACAGACAACAATTATGCACTTAGCTGTTTCGAGCCAATTTCGTTCATAACATTCTCTAATCTTTTTCAAAGGTTCTTCTTGCGTAATAACAACAAAATGCCATGGTTGCTTATTTTTTGCCGAAGGAGCAACTCGCCCTGCTTCTAAAACCTGTAAAAGCAATTCTCTGTCAACAGGTTTATCCAAATACTTTCTGGACGAATAACGTTTTTTTGCAATATCAATAAATGCCATATCGTTTATATTTTAATTAATTATTCTATTTCGATTATTTCATTAAAAACTTCTACTTTATCGCCAGTTCTAATCTTCGCTCTTTTTCTGCTTTCAATTTCGCCATTTAATTTTACTTCACCCTCGCCGACTAAATGTTTTGCTTCACCACCACTTCCACATATATTAGTAACCTTCAACAACTTAATCAACTCAATATATTCTGAACCTTCCAATCTAAATTTAATCATATTTTTTGTTTTATTCCAATTAATAGTTCATTCATTACCTCTGTTGCTTTTCCTTGCAAAAATATATCGGTAATTGAATTTGTAAATAAGGTTTTCTCAGGATTAATCTCAACAATTTTAGCTCCATTTTGTTTCGCAAACGAAGGAATTGATGAAGCAGGAACTACCTCTCCTGTCGAACCAATTATTATCATAAGATCTGTTTCTTTAGCTGCCTCAAACGATTTCTGGTACGCTATTTCAGGTATTCCTTAACCAAAGAAAATAAAATCAGGTTTAAGAATTGCATGACAATGATCACATAATGG
>JAUVUS010000268.1 GCA_030600865.1 Bacteroidales bacterium
GATGATTTTGTTGTAGAAAACTATGATCCTCATCCTCCAATCAGAAGGAGTATGGCTGTTTAACCAACAGCATTTGTTGAAATCGGTTTGGTTTTAATTGGTGCTTATGCCAATTGTTGCATGCCTTGTGTAATGATAGGAAACATTATAATCAGGATGTACCGACATTTTATAAACTATAACTATTTTGGAAGAATTAGTATTTGCTTTACCAACAAGCGAGTTATGGAAATTAATAAGCTATAAAGAAAATGGTTTAATAAAAGAAAATAGTGAAGTATTGAAAAGGATTATTCAAAATGGTCTTTTTCGCAAAAGGAGTGAATTGGAAGAAGACCCTTCCTTTAAGCAAATTATTCCGTATGCAATTATCTCAAATAAAGAATCATATTACTTATTTAAAAGGACATTCAAGCAGACAGAAAAAAGGTTACACAATAAATTCTCTTTAGGTGTAGGTGGGCATATGAACCCTAGCAACTCAAAGGAATCGAAAGAACAGTATCTAATTAATGAATTAAAAAGAGAATTATTTGAAGAGGTCAAACTATTAAATGGTTGTTTAATAGAGAATATAGAATTTATTGGCTTTATAAATGATGATACCATTTCGGTTGGTAGCGTTCATATAGGGCTCTTTTATAATATCCATGTATCAAATAAAGAAATTGTAATTAATGAAACGGATAAGATGACAGCAGATTGGATTGATAAACACGATTTAGCTGAATTTTATGAAGGAATGGAAACGTGGACTAAAATAACATTTGATTATTATATTAAATGAAAAGATACACTAACATAAAAGCTGATGATTTTTGTTGTATCGGTGCCGTTTTAGAAGTAATATTAATCAGAAATAATTACAAAAAATATAGCCAATATGATATAATCAGAATTTGGTTTAACAGTGCCTAAAACGGCCAAAGTTTCTGAGAAGATTAAAAATATCACTTATTCAGATAATCCTAATGATTGGGGCGTTAAACTTGAATATGATTCCCTTAATACTTTTTTCAAAAATGAAGGAATTAATTTAGTGAAGGAGTATATTTCTATTAGGGAGATTGCGGATTATAGTTTTGAATTAACCTTAAAAAGCATATCTGATGAATTTGATGTTGTATTTGGTTTTGATTATGGAAGATTAAATAATATTCCTGATTCCTATAGTATTGGGCATGTTGGATTATTATTAAAACTAGAAGGGGAAAATTTGTTATATCTTGACCCAGGCCCTCGTAATTATGGTGTACGTAAAGTAAACATTGATGATTTATACAATGCCATAAAGAATAAATCTGATGGATTGTGGATTATAAAATCAACTGAGCACAACACGCGGTTATAAAACAATGGGTGGATAGTGCTAAATTTGAACAACATAACAATTAATCAACGGCTCTGCGGGTGGATAAGTTCGTGCTTCGAAATGCACAACGATTTCTTACCCCCAACTTGATACTTCATTAATATATTTAACAATATCAAAGTTTTTTACTTTTTCTCGCGAATTTAAATAAAGAGGATGATGTGGATGTCCAAGCTTTGATTCCTTTCCAAGGCTTACCCATCGGTATTTTCTATCAATAGTTAAATTGTAAATATCAAACAAACATCTACGTAAATAATTTCTTTTTTCAATGATTGTTCCCCAAGCTGCCCAAATATCGGCTTGATATTCATTTAAAATAGAATTTATTTCATTCAAGTTCTTTTTATGAATCTCTAAATCAATTTCTAAATGTAAATCATCTGGATTAGTTGCTCGCTGTGGATAAATGTTTATCATAATCCAGCTATCATATCCATTGTTTAATGTCAGTCGTTGTACTGATCTTAAGGTATTATCCAACTTTTCGGGTTCTGCTGTACTAGGATTTATACCAACACATAGTAGTGGTTTTTGGCCTTTTGTCCCTAATAAATATCTCACCTTATTATTTTGGGCAGTTTTATAGAACCACGTATCTGACTCAAACTTCATTTTTCAAAGATACTGATTAAAAAGATTTGTCATTACATATACAGGGCTTAATTCAACTTATATCATATATTATATTATTTATTTTAAGAAGGTTACTTCCCGATACAGAAGTTTTTAAAGATATTACCAAGCACCTCATCTGTAGTGATTTCACCTGTAATTTCACCCAAATAATGTAGTGTTTCACGAATATCCTGAGCAAGAAAATCGCCAGTGATACCTGAATTTAAACCATCAATAGCACGTTGCAATGCTACTGAAGCTTTTTCGAGTGCTTCGTAATGGCGGGCATTGGTTACAATAACTTCGTTCTGATTCAATGCACTCAGGTTTACAAACGACAATAGTTCGTTAACCAACCGATCTATATTTTCACCTGTTTTAGCTGATATTTTCATTATAATATCCTGTTTATTTAACAGGTTTTGAATATCTAATTCGGTACTGGCTTTATCAATTTTATTTAAAACAACAATTAGCTTTTTATTGCCATCACCAATTTTATCTTTAACCGTTCTAATTGCTTTTATCATTTCATCCTGACCTTCGGTAGCATCGATCAATAAAAGCACAATGGATGCTTTTGCAATTCTATCGTAAGTACGCTCTACACCAATTGATTCAATGACATCTGTTGTTTCGCGAATACCGGCGGTATCGATAAACCTGAACGCAACACCTTCGATATTAATAACATCTTCGATTACATCGCGTGTTGTTCCAGCTATATCGGAAACAATAGCTTTTTCTTCATTCAATATACGGTTTAACAAAGTTGATTTACCCACATTGGTATGCCCGACAATAGCCACCGGAACACCATTTTTAATTACATTTCCTAAATCGAACGATTTTAAAAGTTTTTGAATAAGATTTTGAATATTATTTAATAGATCATTTAACTGTTTTCGATCGGCAAACTCCACATCTTCTTCGCTAAAATCGAGTTCAAGCTCAAGTAAAGAAATAAAATTTAAAAGTCTATCCCGTAAATTAGCAATTTCGCTTGAAAATCCACCACGCATTTGCTGAACAGCAACTTTGTGCGATACAGCCGAAGAAGAAGCTATCAAATCTGCAACCGCCTCTGCCTGCGATAAATCCATTTTCCCGTTCAAAAATGCCCGCATGGTAAATTCTCCGGGTTTTGCTATTCGCGCTCCATTTTTTATAAATAACTGTAGTATCTGTTGTTGGATATACTCTGAACCATGACAGGAAATTTCAACTACATCTTCTCCTGTATATGAATGAGGTCCCTTAAATAATGAAACTACAACTTCATCTATTATTTTATCATTGTCAACTATAGTACCAAAATGTATAGTATTCGCTAACTGATCGGTTAATTTTTTGTTCTTATTAGGTAATCTAAATACTTTATTACAAAGAGCAAGAGCTTCATTACCACTTAAACGAATAACAGCTATAGCCCCATTACCCTGTGGAGTGGAGATAGCACAAATAACAGAATTTTCTATCATAATTAGTATTTCTATTTATGGCAGAAAATTAAGAAAAAAAAACTATCAATTAAAAACAATGATTATAATTAATAATTAATAATCACTTCCCATTCACCAGGTTTGTCAATTTCAAGTTTAACTTTGCATTTAATCGGGTCATTTGAGAATCTTGTAAATGATATAAATGAGATATTACATTGCCAAGGAAATAAAACTGTATTATATATAAAATATTGTGATTTTGATAACACTCCACTATTTACAATAATATCCGTATTTTCGTGGTCTGATTTGATTTGTCCATCTCGTTTAAATTTTATAATTACTTTATTGCTCATATCACCAACTTTCTTTACAGTAACACTTTGAATATTATACTGTGTAACTATTCTAAATTCAGGCATTTCAATTTCTTTTACAAAATCGTTATTCTCCCAAAATCCTCTTACCTGTTCTCCATTTGATGCAGAATATAAAGTTCCTATACCACTTCTTTTCCCCGATTTCCAATCTCCGGTATATACATTACCATTTTCCCATGTGTATGTACCTGTGCCATTTGGCAATCCTTGTTTGAATTTACCTTCATACTGATCAATTCCTATCGCAATTCCTTTACCATGAGCAAAACCATTTTTACATCCTCCTTCATACGAACCAGATATTCTATATAACAGTACTCTGCAATCGTTTATGGCTTCTTGAGAATATAAATCATTATTGAACATTGCTATAAATACTAATATCAATATTCGTATTAAATTTTTTAATGCTTTCATTTTAATAAATTTTAGGTTAACACTGTTTATAAGATAACAATCAATATAAATACCCTATATGTAATAATTGTTGTATAAATTACTTTAAAGTTTTCCTTAGTATATAATACCAATAAAATCTTGTATACAATGAGGTTTTATACCGGTTATTATTCAAAATATCATATTTGTTTTTCACAAATATGGGTTAAATATATAACGGCATTAACTATTCTAAACTTCAATACCTGCCCGTCCGGCAGGTGGGTCGTTAATGATACGACATTTTGAAGAAGAATTGGTATTATATCTTGCAATAACTAATAAATACCAGAATTAAATATTTATAGAAATTTTCCAGGACCCTTTTTCCGTTACAGTAAATTTTAGAATATATTCATAAACTACATTATTTAATCTACCTAATGCCTTAAATCTTATTTGACCTTCAAATGGAAAATTTACATATTCATAGCCAATATAGCTAATTGTTTGTTTCAGAACACCTGAATTTCC
>JAUVUS010000052.1 GCA_030600865.1 Bacteroidales bacterium
AATTTTAAAATTATGACAGTAGAAGTTAACGATTCAAATTTTGAAGAAATAGTATTAAAATCTGACAAACCTGTTATTGTAGATTTTTGGGCAGAATGGTGTGGCCCTTGCAGAATGATCGGCCCAATTGTTGAAGAGTTATCAGAGGATTATAAAGACCAGGCTGTTTGCACAAAACTTGATGTTGATAGCAGTCCCGGAGTTGCATCAAAATACGGAATCAGAAATATACCTACAATTTTATTCTTTAAAAATGGTGAAATTGTTGACAAACAAGTAGGTGCTGTTCCAAAAAGTAATCTTGAAGCAAAACTTAAACCTTTATTATAACGAAGTTTCCTTTTTTTCATAATACAAGGGCATGAAAAATAATTTCATGCCCTTTTTATTTGTCATCACTTTTTTAAATCACTATTTTTATTTACTAAAGCTGAAATACACCGTTTATTATTCAAAATGCCATATTTGCGAAAAACAAATATGGATTGAATATATAACGGCATTAACCATTCTAAACTTCAAAATACCATCCCGATTTAAACGGGACGACATTTTGAAGAAGAATTTAGTATTACAAAAAATATTTGGTGATAAATGGAAAAATATTCTAACTTAACTATAAAAGACTGGGCAGTTGAAGATCGCCCTCGCGAAAAACTTGTAAAAAAGGGTGTTCAAAGCTTAAGCGATGCCGAAATTATTGCTCTTTTAATCGGGTCGGGAACAAGAAATGAATCCGCAGTTGAGCTATCCAAGAAAGTACTCAAATCTGCCAATAATAATTTAAATGAATTAGGAAAACTTAATATCCGGGATTTAACCAAAATGAAAGGTATTGGAGAAGCTAAAGCCATTACAATCCTGGCAGCACTTGAATTGGGCAGAAGAAGAAAAATATCAGAAATAATTGTAAAAAAGAAAATAACACAAAGCAAAGATGTGTTCGAATTATTTCAACCAACGATAGGAGATCTTCCTCATGAAGAATTCTGGATTCTTTTATTAAACAGGTCAAACCGTATAATTGAAAAAATTAAAATTAGTCAGGGAGGCGTTTCCGGTACTGTAATCGATATTAAAATAATTTTAAAGCATGCAATTGAAAAATTGGCTTCATCAATTATTTTATGCCATAATCACCCGTCGGGAAATAAGACCCCGAGTAGCGCCGATGATGCTATAACTAACAAATTAAAAAACGGGGCAGAATTGCTCGACATTCAGGTGATTGATCATATAATCGTGGCAGATGTAGAATACTTTAGCTACGCTGATGAAGGGAAGCTCTGATAGTCACGAGGTGACTTAGTAAGAAAATATGTGCATAACAACCTCTATATCATTTAGTTACCCCGTGACTTTCGGATTTAAAGTAAATGATAAATATATTGAAGTTCATTCCAAAAAAGATTTAACTTTGAACATTTACAAATTGCTAATTTAAAATAACTGATATGCTGCATATCCTTGCTCAAAAAAACTCCTTACTGAACCAGTTTATTGCAGAATTGCGTGATAAGGAAGTTCAGAAAAACAGTTTGCGTTTCAGAAGAAACATGGAACGTTTAGGAGAAATATTTGCATACGAAATAAGTAAACATATCGATTATAAAGAAAAAGAAATAACAACTCCCTTAGGTGTTTCAAAAATGAATATCCCAATTTCGAAAATTGTAATCGCCACAATTCTGCGTGCAGGATTACCTTTTCATAACGGATTATTAAATTATTTTGATACTGCTGAAAATGCATTTATCTCAGCTCACCGAAAATACCATAAAGACGGGTCTTTTACCATACAATTTGAGCATTTATCAAGCCCTGACATTGAAGGTAAAACCCTGATTCTTTCTGACCCAATGCTCGCCTCAGGAGCTTCAATGGAAATAGCATATAAAGCTTTAATTGAAAGAGGAAACCCTAAACATACACACATTGTAACAATTATTGCCAGCAACCAGGGAATAAACTATGTGAAAAAACATATCAACATGGAAAACATTACTATTTGGACAGGTGATGTTGATGACGAACTAACATCAAAATCATATATTGTTCCCGGGCTGGGTGATGCCGGCGACTTGGCCTTTGGTAGTAAAATGTAATTAACCGGAAAGCCGTTTCTAACATTCAACTACCTGGCTTTTAATATATTTATCATGTCAAATTGCTGGTTACTCGTTACTTGTTTGTCTCAATAAATATAATAAGCCAATCATAGAAAAAGAATATCTAATTGCATGTTGATTTTAGACAAACTTAAAATTGATAACTGCAATATAACACCTTTTGTATCCCAAAATATGTAATTGGCAGTTTTTAGCAACTACTTTCAAATAGTACCTTTTTACTTGATCAACATCCTTTCTCAGCATTAAAAGTGAATATTTTTGATATATTTGTTATAACAACAAGTTACCAGCCATTAAAAACAAACTGAATGCTTGAATATGACTTTTTAATATTATCACCAAACGAATTTGAAAATATTTCTCGCGATTTATTGCAAAAAAAACTTAGTATTTACATCGAAAGTTTTACAACAGGAAGAGATGGTGGAATTGATTTTCGTCACACAACAGACAAATCAAAAACCTATTTGATTCAATCTAAAAGATATAAAGACTTTAATTCTTTATATAATAATCTTAAAAAAGAAGCAATTAAAGTCGCCAGATTAAAGCCAGATAAGTACTATTTAACCACAAGTGTTGGTTTAACTCCAAATAACAAAGCAGGTATACAAAAATTATTTTCACCCTATATTAAGAAAACTGAAGATATTTTAGGAAAGGATGACCTAAATAATTTGCTTGGACAATTTAATGAGATTGAAAAAAAGTATTATAAACTTTGGTTGTCAAGTATTAATATTTTTGAAAAAATTCTTCACAGTAAAATTTATAATCAATCATCTTTTGAGCTTGAAGAAATAAAGGAACAAGTTAAGTTATACGTACAGAATAATAGCTTTAATGAGTCATTGTCTATATTGCAAAAGAATCGCTATGTTATTATTTCAGGAATACCAGGAATAGGTAAAACAACCTTAGCTCGAATTTTAATTCTTTATTTACTGTCATCTGATTTTGATGAGTTTGTATATTTGACAGATTCTATTGATGAAGGATATGAATATTTTAATGATGAAAAGAAGCAAGTTTTCTTTTTTGATGATTTTCTTGGGAAAATCAGATTTGATGCAAAAAATGAAGTTAATGTAGACAATAAAATTGTAAAGTTTATCGAGAAAATAAAGAAAACTCCAGACAAAATATTAATTTTTGCAACAAGAGAATATATACTTAGTCAAGCAAGAAATACGTTTGAAGCATTTAATTTAAGCAATATTGAAATCGCCAAATGCATTTTAGATTTATCTTCCTACACTAGAATTATTAAAGCTCAAATTATTTATAATCATTTGTTTTTCGCAAATATACCAACAGCATATTTAATGGATTTAGTAGATAATGAGAACTACTTAAAACTAGTTAATCATAAAAATTACAATCCTCGAATAATAGAAACTGTAATTAATCGAAAAATATGGAATCATTGCTCTCCTTCAGAATTCACAAAGGCTTTTAAATCATATTTTGACAATCCAGAGAGTGTATGGCAGTATGCTTTTGAAAACTCTCTCGATAAATTTTCTCAATATGTATTATTGGTCTTGTTGACTTCAGGAACCCCAATTTTAATATCTGATTTAGAATTGGCAGTAAAAGAATTTCTAATTAAGAATAATTATAAGTATTTCATAGGTTTTGATTCAATCACATTTGATAGAGCCATTAGAGAACTTGAAAATACATTTATAAAGACTCAAAAAGATTCATATGATGGTATCGTTGTTGAGTTTCAAAATCCATCAATTCAAGATTTTTTAGTTAATTATCTAAATGGAAAGGAAGACTTGATTACAAGCCTAATTGAATCAATAATATTTTCAAATCAGTTTTTTAAAATATTCACAACTGATAGCCAAGTCGAAAATAAAATCAGCCATTTTATAAAACTAACAAATAAACAGACACAAACGTCTATAGACAGGATTAAGGATATATATAATCAGCTAAACACATCAAAAGTTCTAAAACTTACCCAAAATAAAAGTGAGAAATTCTCATGGTATAAATACACGAGTTACATTTATTCATTTCTTTTTCAAATTTATTCAGAGCTCGGTGCAAAAAATGAAGATGCAAAGAACTTCGTATATGAAAAATTTCAGGAGCTTATCTTAATAGATGAAATTTCATATACTGAACAAGACTATTATATTAAGCTTCTTTCGATACTTGATTTATCAAATCTTTCCTTTAATGAAGAAGAACTCATGGATAAATTTATATTAAATATTAAATGGATTGACAACATTGAAGTATTTACAAAGATAGAAGAAATATTTCCTACAACATTTAGAGATACTATCAATGATGATTATTTTATTGAAAAAGTAACAGAAGTAATTCAGGAAGAAATAGGTAATACTGAGGATTCTGACACCTATGATTTAATTGGGAAAATTGAAAATATTGAGACTAAATTTGATTTTGACTATCAAAATGAGATTAGTGATTTAAAACAAAAAGAGGAAGAATATAATGGATATATCGAATCTCAAATTGACAGTTACATTGAAGACCGAAGAGATTTTAATGAACCTGAGGAATTAGACATAAAGGAAGAAACAGAAATTATAAATCAAATATTTAACTCATTAATTAATGAATAAATAACGGCTGGTAACAATGTATAAAAATAATAGCCGAAACAGTAGTAAAATCAAGGCTTGTAACCCGCTTCAATTTCATCGTAAACTGAAAGTGAGTTACTCCGCAATCGGCTACTATTCTTATACTTAACGTTGAAAAAAATGCCGCAAGCAGACGAAGTAAAACCTTTTAATAATTACAACTTTCTAACTTCAGAAACATCCTTGCATTCCGCAAGCAATTCACTTAAAGTTTTATTAAGTTTTGGATGAGCATATTCTGGTGAAATTTCTACCAATGGTTCCATTGTAAATCTTCTTTTATGTAATTGTTCATGTGGAATAATTAATTCCTGCTCATGAATTATTTCATCATTATAAAATAAAATATCAACATCTATTGTTCTTGATGAATACTGCTCTGATTGTCTGACTCGTCCTAATTCGTTCTCAATTTCAAAACATTTATTCAATATTTCTTTAGGAGATAAATCTGTTGAAACATTAAAGACCTGATTTAAGAAATCTTGTTCAGAGTTAAAGCCCCAGGGAGCAGTCTCATAAATTGAAGATTCTTTAATAATCTCTCCTATCTTTTCCACTATTATCTTTTTAGCTCTATCTAACAAGCTATATCGATCGCCAAAATTCCCTCCAGTTAATAAATAAACCTGATTCATTATATATAATAAATTAAAAGCATCCTTTTTCAACTACAAATGTAACATCAAATAATAATTTATTGTTTGTATAATGGTTTTAAAAAATATAATTTTAACATCTTTCAATAAAGTCTAACTAAATACAATTAATAATGAAAAGTTTTTTTAAATTTTTATTAGCGTCTGTACTAGGTGTTTTATTAGCCGGTATCTTAATGTTTCTTATAATTATCGGTGGGATTGGAGCAATGGTTTCATCGCAAGATCAAGCTGTAAAAATAAAATCAAATACAGTCTTACATGTTGAGCTTAATCAACTAATAATGGACAGAAGCAATAATAATCCAATGGAAAGTTTTGATTTTACTAGTTTCAGGCCATCACCTCAGCTTGGATTAAATGATATTTTAAAAAATATCAAAAAAGCAAAATCAGATCCAAATATTGATGGTATCTACTTAGATTTAACGCTTATTCAAGCTGGTATTGCAACAATTGAAGAAATACGGAATGCTCTTATTGATTTTAAAGAGTCGGGTAAATTTATTATAAGTTATAGCGATACTTATACACAACCCACATATTATCTTGCCAGTGTAGCCGATAAAATTTATTTAAATCCCGAAGGATTATTAATTTTTGTAGGATTACGTTCCGAAATCATGTTTTATAAAGATGCATTAAAGAAACTAGGTGTAGAACCGCAAATTATTCGTCATGGCAAATTCAAGAGTTATGTTGAACCATACATGTACAATAAAATGAGCGATGAGAATCGCCAGCAAATTATGGCTTATATGGGCTCAATCTGGAATCATATGTTAGAAGGAATTTCTAGAGAAAGAGAAATCAGCATAAAAAAATTAAACGAATTAGCTGATAACTTAACCCTTAGAAAAGCAGAACTTGCAGTTACCAATGGACTAATTGACGGTGTAAAGTATAAAGATGAGGTTTTAGCTGAACTTGCTGAATTAACTAATAAAACCGATGATAAAAAGATAGAACATATTTCTTTAGCTAAATACACAAAAGTTCCAGATAAAAAACGCAAATCATTGGGAAAAAATAAAATTGCTGTTGTATATGCCAGCGGAACAGTAATTATGGGCGAAGGCGGAGAAGGAACAATTGGTTCGGATCGCATATCAAGGGCTATTCGTAAAGCACGAAAAGATTCATCTGTTAAGGCAATTGTTTTCAGAGTTAACTCTGGTGGTGGAAGTGCATTAGCTTCAGAAGTTATATGGCGCGAAATAAAATTAGCACAAGAAGTTAAGCCGGTTATTGCATCTCTGGGAGATGTCGCAGCTTCAGGTGGATATTATATTGTTGCACCTGCTCAAAAAATTATTGCCAGCCCCAATTCAATTACGGGTTCAATTGGTGTATTTGGTTTATTTTTTACAGGAAAAGAACTACTTAATGATAAATTAGGAATACATGTTGATGTGGCTAAAACAAATAATTTCTCAGATATTGGTTCTTTCACTCGTCCTTTCACAGCTGAAGAAAGAGAAGTTTTTCAGTTTATGGTTGAAGATTTTTATGATACTTTTATTACAAAAGTTGGTGAAGGCAGAAACATGGCAAAAGAAGAAGTGGATGCAATTGGACAAGGACGTGTTTGGAGTGGTGCAAATGCTATTGATATTGGTTTGATTGATGGCTTTGGGGGTTTAGAAGATGCTATTGAACTTGCAGCTGAAGCTGCTAATTTGGAAACATACAGAATTGTTGATTATCCAAAATTAAAAGATCCATTCCAACAATTATTAGAAGATCTTCAAGGTAATGTAAAAACATCAATTCTTAAACAAGAGCTTGGTACTGAATATAAATATTACGAATCATTAAAAAACATAACTGAACAACAAGGCCTTCAGGCAAGAATACCTTATGAAATAGATATTTATTAAAAATATTGGCTGTTTTAGGATAATCAGATTTTTGTAAAAATTTTTAGCTATAAGTGCTTTTGTAGTTAAATTTCCTGAAACAGCCTTTTCATTTTTATTGCAATGCTTTTCTTAGGTAATGTGATCAAAATTAGTTGGTGAATTTTAGGAAAGTTAAATAAAAAACTCCCCGTTTTTATCAGGGGAGCTAAAATAAAAAAACAATTCAATGACCTATTTCATAAATGAATCATAAAATTAAGTCATGCTGTAAAAATCATTTCCCTTGTCATCAACAAGTAGAAATGCCGGAAAATCTTTAACTTCGATTCGGTAAATAGCTTCCATTCCCAATTCCGGATATTCTAACAATTCTACATTGGTAATATTTTCTTGCGCTAATAAGGCAGCAGGACCTCCAATACTACCAAGATAGAATCCTCCATGCTTTTTACATGCATCGGTAACAACCTGACTACGGTTACCCTTAGCGATCATTATCATGCTACCTCCATTACTTTGGAAAAGATCCACATAAGAATCCATTCGGCCAGCAGTAGTAGGCCCAAACGATCCTGAAGCCATTCCTTCCGGTGTTTTAGCCGGACCAGCATAATAAATTGGGTGATCTATTATGTATTGTGGTAATCCTTCGCCACTTTCGATGCGTTCTTTAAGTTTTGCATGTGCAATATCGCGACCAACAATGATTGTTCCGTTAAGCGATAATCTGGCACCTACTGTATGTTTCGATAATTCACCCAGAATATTTTTCATTGGCTGATTCAGATCAATATTTACAGCACCCTTTTCATCTGGCTTACGTAATTCTTCAGGTATAAACCTTCCGGGATTGTCTTCCATTTTTTCAATCCAGATACCATCTTTATTTATCTTAGCTTTTATATTTCGGTCAGCGGAACAAGAAACTCCCATTCCAACAGGACACGAAGCGCCATGTCTTGGTAAACGAACAATTCGTATATCCAATGCGAAGTGTTTGCCACCAAACTGAGCTCCTATTCCTAATTTATAAGCAGCCTTTAATATTTTTTTCTCTAATTCAATATCACGAAAAGCCTGACCCCCTTCATTCCCTTGAGTTGGTAAATTGTCGTAATATTTAGCAGATGCTAGTTTAACAGTTTTTAAATTTGTTTCGGCAGAAGTACCTCCTATAACAAATGCTACATGGTAAGGCGGGCAAGCTGCAGTTCCAAGTGACTTTAATTTCTCAATTAAAAAGCTCTCCAGTTTATCCGGATTTAATAGTGCTTTTGTTTGCTGAAAAAGGGCTGTTTTATTAGCTGACCCTCCTCCTTTTGCAACAAAAAGAAATTTATACTCATCCCCGTCAGTTGCGTGAATATCTATCTGAGCAGGCAGGTTCGTACCTGAATTTTTTTCTTTGTACATATCCAAAGGGATGGTTTGCGAATATCGCAAACTTTCTTCTGTATATGTTTTATAAACTCCTTTTGAAAGAGCTTCTTCATCACCTCCACCAGTCCATACAAGTTGCCCTTTTTTAGCAATAATACTGGCAGTACCAGTATCCTGACAGAAAGGTAGTTTACCTTTAACAGATACTTCAGCATTACGAATCATTGCCAAAGCAACAAATTTATCGTTTTCACTTGCATCAGCATCATATAAAATTGATGCTACCTGCTTAAGGTGGCTGGTACGCAACATAAAGGAAGTGTCTCTGAAAGCAGCATTAGCAAGTTTAGTGAGTCCTTCAGGCTCGACCTTTAAAATGGTTTTACCTTCAAACTGAGCAACTGAAATATGATTTTCGGTTAATAAATAATATTCAGATTCATCTTTTCCTAAAGGAAACGGTTCCTGATACTTAAATTCGGGAGTAGGCATAATACATTAATTTTTAGTTTGTACTTTATGATAAAATAATTTACAGACAATCAGGTAATTACCTATTATACAATTGTCTGTAAATAGAAGTGAAAAGATACGAAATTTAAAGCAAGGCGTCAATATGTTGTACAATATCTCCCAGAACAGCTTTGTCGTTTTTCACGATTATCGGACGTCTTATTAATTTAGGGTTTTCAACTAAAATTTTAATCCACTCTTTGTCTGAGAAGTCTTTACCTTTATATTTTTGCCTGTAATCAGCTTCCTGTATTCTGATTATTTCCTGAGGTTTTAATCCAAGTTTATTTAAAATATCTCCTAAACTTTTTTCTGAAAAAGGCTGGTCCTTTAAATATTCAATAATTTCTGGTTTTATTCCTTTGCCTTCTAAATATTGTAAGCCTGCACGACTTTTCCTGCACCTAGTATTATGGTAAATTTTATATGACATTAGAAGTTATTTTAGTGTACTATTAATTGATTAATTAATTTGGTCAATTCTAAAACGGATACAATTTACAAAATGAAAATGGAATTCTGGATTAAAGGAACTGAACGAAGCCTCACGCAAGTAATATTGATGGTTTTAAAAAAATCCACACTTCCAATATTCCATTATTCCTGTAGTTGAAAATTCCTAAATAATAAATAGCTATTATCTTCTATTCGATTAATTCAAAAATCTCATCCAACGATTTTTTCAATTTTGGTTGCAAATCTCTTGAAGCCTTGCCAACAGTAACAAATGCAATTAAATGATATGGACTCTTAATTGAAAGGATTTCTTCGAGAG
>JAUVUS010000251.1 GCA_030600865.1 Bacteroidales bacterium
ATGCAGGAATCTATTAAATTATTTAAACCTTAACTTATTGACATTGGACGGCTGTCAGATTAACCAGTTTACATTTAAACCAGTCATTATTCTTCAACTATATTATTATCTGGCAATTCTAATATTTCTTTTGATTCAATTGGAGTAAAAGTTTCAACATCCTTTAGTTTCCGTTCCAAAACATTTGTTCTTGTAGTTCGCAATGTTTCAAGTGTTCCTGAAGCTGTATCTATTTGTTTATGAACTTTTGCTAAAACTCCCGAGAACTCTTTAAATTCGAATTTTACTGCTTTTAATATGTCCCAAACTTCACTACTCCTTTTTTGAACGGCAAGTGTTCTGAAACCCATTTGCAAACTGCTTAATAATGCAGACAAAGTTGTTGGTCCGGTAACTGTTATTTTATACTTTCTTTGAAGTATTTCAAATAAATCCGGATGTCTTAATACTTCAGCATATAAACTTTCGACCGGTAAAAACATTATACCAAAATCCGTTGTATGAGGAGGATCAATATATTTTTCACTAATATTTTTCGCAAAGCTCTCTATCTTTTTAATTAATACTTTTTGAGCATTTTCTATTTCATTTTTGTCTCCTTTTTCAAATGCATCAAGAAGTACATGATAATCTTCAATTGGAAATTTTGAATCAATAGGCATCCAAACTTCTTTACCAGATTCTTTACCGGGAAGTTTGATTGCAAACTCTACATTTGCCTGGCTTCCCTTTTTTGTTGCTACATTTTTAGCATATTGATCTGGTGTTAATATTTGTTCTAATATGTTCTCAAGTTGATATTCACCGAGTATGCCTCTTGTTTTTACATTAGATAAAACTTTTTTCAAATCACCTACACCGGTTGCAATATTTTGCATTTCACCTAAACCTTTATGTACTTGTTCTAATCTGTCACTTACTTGTTTAAATGATTCGCCTAATCGTTTTTCTAAAGTAGTTTGAAGTTTCTCATCAACCGTTTTCCTCATTTCATTAAGTTGCTGAGTATTGTCTTCTCTTATTGATTTTAACTGTTTTTCAATTGTTCTTTCTACCTCTTTTATATTATCAGTTGCTTGTTTATTAACGTCAATTTGTTGTTTGCTGAAATCACCAAATTTTTGTCTGAGTAGTTCGTTTAATTCTTTAATGTTTTCAGAAAATTTTATTTCAAATGATTTCAACGAATTTGAGAGTTCTTCCCTATTTGTTTGTGAAATCTCATTGGTCTCTTTTCTGTTTCTTTGAAACTCATCTTTTATCGATTTTTCTGTTCGTTCTAAAGTAGTATCAAATTTCAGAATAGATGTCTCAACTTCTTTTAACTGTGGTTTTATATCAAGTGAGACTTTCTTTTTTAATCCAATTATAATATTAATAATTGCAAGGATAATCAACGTTATTAATAATGCTTCTATCATGTTTTTAAATCTCAGTTTTGTTCCAGCATATTTTCAAGTTCATTCAAAAAGGCCACAAGTTGTTCTTTTACTTTCTTGCGTCTTTCGTTTTTTATTAGTTTTTTTAGATCATCTATAACTATAGTATATTCTATGTCCACAAGATATTTTGCCGCCCGAAGTTTTATATCATCATTTTTTTCAATTAATAAAGATCTTACTTTCTCAGCAGCAATCCAGGGGTAAATTTCTTGTAATTCATCCATTGCAGAAATAATTTCATCTTTTTTACCTTCGTCTAACTGCAATATTAGATTTTTAATTTTACCATTTAACTCATTATCCAGATTAACCTCATTTACCAGTAAATCAGGACGAAAAACATTATTGTTATATGAAATAAATTTTTTATTGATTGACCAACGAACCATTCTGGGTATCATCCAACGCATACCGGGTGTTGATTCCGGATTTGCATTTGTTATTATTATTTTCCCTTTGCCATGTTTGGAAGTAATAAACATCGGGAAACTTACTTCAGTATCAGCTATCTCGCCAAGAACATTAATATCGCTAATGGTGTCTAAAATTTTTATTTCCGGGCCTTGATTAAAATCTATTATGAGATTATCAAAATTTTCAAGTTCTGGAAACAATTTAATACCTTGTTCTGATAATTTAAACTTAATTAAACCTGTATTAAAATTAGAAAGTGAGTTCTCTTTTAATTCAATATTAACTAAACCAAGCGATTGACAATCTTGTGAGTTTGTAAGTATTCCACCACCATTGCATATTCCAATAGCTCCCTTTCCATTTTTTGATATGAAATTTTTGAAAATATCAGCTATTTCGTCATCCAACTTTTCTATTTTCTGACCATTAAACATTCCCGGGAAAAGGATCACATCAATATTTTCGAGTTTTGTTTTTAAAATATCTGCATCCGTAAGAGTAACATATACAATGCCTCCATCAATCTTTAATGCTTCGGCAATATATTTAATATTGGGATACTCAAAGCCCGTTGCTTTATAAATACCAACGGCTATAGTTTCCTGATTTAATGCTACTTTTTTAACATATTCACTATCCTGACTTGTTCTATTACAAGAAACAAAGACAAGAAATACTACTATAGTGAAGACTACTGCTATTAATCTTTTCATTGTTTCAAAGATTTTGTGTTTTTAATTAAACTTGTGTTATTCCAAGTCTTAAAATAGTTACTAAAATTATGAATTTAATCTCTAAATATAAAGACAGAAATTAATTATAATACAAATGCATTAAACTTTTGAGTTTAATTATTATCCTGCTTTATCAATATTCGATAATCATTCATAAGCTCGTTGGGTAAAGTCAATGCAAGATTGTAATGCTTAATCTTCCATTCATCTTTATATCTCTTTACAACTCCTGAGCCCCTGCATATTCCCATAAGTGTTTCCAAAAGCTCATCAAACCATGCGTACTGCAAATCTTCAGAAAATTCCCAAATCCGGTTGTATGGTGTAAATGCCCACGCCGTATCACGTTCAAAATACTTTATCCCCCATTCCATAAATTCATGTTTATGCCAACGCTCTTGAGGATCAGTTCCTAAATATACGGCATTTGAGTCAAGGCTTCCAAAAAAAACATTCTCATCTGCTATAGCCGCTGCATGATGCCAGTTATCTATAAAAGTATTCAGTATATCTATTTCGTCATCTATGTCAATACTTTTTGGCGCCGTATTGCACGATCCTAAAATACAAATACCCAATAATAAAATAAAAATATTCTTCATAATTTATTCTTTACATTAAACTGTTACAATTTAACAATAACAAATTAAAATCCGATAATTTAAAACATACTTATATTCTTATTCATCTGACCAAATATTTTAACTTTGCCAATGCAAAAATCACTTTTTTAAACTTATTAAATAATATTGTCTTCAATGAATAAATACAAACATATATATTTTGATCTTGATAGAACTATTTGGGATTTTGATAAAAATGCACGTGATACTTTTCAAGATATTTTTGAAAAGTATGATTTAGAAAAAATCTTTAAAACTTTTGATAATTTTTACAATAGCTATGTAAAACACAATGATATTTTATGGAATGATTATCGTGAAAAGAAAATTAAAAAATCGATTTTAAGTTACAAAAGATTTTCATTAACACTAGAAGAATTTGGAGTTGATGATGAAGAACTGGCCAAAAAAATTGCTCACGACTATATAAGCATTAGCCCTACCAAAAAACAATTATTCCCTTATGCGCACGAGACTTTGGAATACTTACACACAAAATACAAGCTCTATATAATTACGAATGGTTTTAACGAAGTTCAATTTACCAAACTAAAAAATAGCGATTTAGATAAATATTTTTTAAAGATATTTACGTCAGAGGATACCGGTGCACAAAAACCAGATCCAACAATTTTTCAGCACGCGTTAAATAATGTAAATGCCAGTAAAAAAGAAAGTATTATGATTGGAGATGATCTTAATGTTGATATTCTTGGTGCTAAAACATTTGGACTGGATCAGGTTTTCTTTAATCCTGAAAACATAGAACATTCAGAAGATATTACACATGAGATTGCCTCTTTAAAAGAATTACAGGAAATATTATAAGTAAAAAAGGTAGCTTTGAATTACACCCTTTGGGTGCTTTATTAAAAGTAATCAAGGAAGAATGGAATAATGGAATATTGAATATATGGTTTTACACATTTACAATATTCATTAATCAATATAAAATTTTAAAAAGGAGCTTCATTGTCGAAGTTCTTATTAGTACCCAAATCAAAAATATCGTCATCGGATTTTTTTGCAGCTTTTTGTTCTTTATTCATTTTTGAACCATAAGTGCGAGCGCCACCATTTATTTCATTTTCAACAGGAATATCTCCAATGAATTCTTCTTCAAAATCTTCGAACTTGGCAAGCTCTTCTCTAAATCTGAGTTTGATATCAGCTAAGGCACCGTTCCTATGCTTTGATAATATAATTTCAGCAACCCCCCGCAATGAATTTCCATCTTCATCCTCAATAAACCCATATTTTTCAGGGCGGTGAATAAACAATACCATATCGGCATCCTGCTCAATAGCTCCTGATTCACGTAAATCAGATAATTGTGGACGTTTTGTTCCCGAACGCATTTCAACCGAACGATTTAACTGTGAAAGAGCTATAATTGGGACATTCAGTTCTTTAGCAATAGCCTTTAAGGAGCGAGAAATCATACTTACTTCTTGTTCGCGGTTCCCTCTTGTTTCAGTAGAACCAGTCATTAACTGTAAGTAGTCGATAATAATAATATCAATTTCTTGCTGACTCATTAAACGACGGCATTTAGCCCTTAGCTCAAAAACAGAAATTGCAGGTGTATCATCAATAAAAATATTGGCATCAACCAAACGTTTAATTTTATATTCTAACTGTTCCCACTCAAAAGGCTCTAAGCGTCCGTTTCGTATTTTATCTGA
>JAUVUS010000353.1 GCA_030600865.1 Bacteroidales bacterium
AGTTTGCATTGTCAATATCAATTGGTATTGTAAATAGAATCGTAATATTGTCACTTACCACAAAATCTTCGATAGGTTGACCATTAATATCTAAAACATTAGTACTTACAACTCCTAAATCTGCTTCGGGATTGTAACCATAAACAACAACTTTATTATCATTTTTAGTATCTACTGTAGTATAAGTTTTATATCTTATACCATTTTGTTCGTGATCAATTGATAATGATATTTCGCTAGGTACATTGCTTAAAGAAATTATACCATTTGCACTTGTAGTACCCTCAATAGGATCATTAAAGGCTCCGAGATAAACAGTGTATGGAAAATTCGAAGCAGCTATTTCTTCTCCATCTAAATATTTTCTATAAACTGTAAATTCAGCCGTTTCGTTTAATGGGGTCAAATATATTAAATCAGAATTTACAATTTGATAACCAATACCTGTTACAATTATTTCAGAAGATAAATTTAAAGAATTGGATTCGTTTAAATATCCGTCTTTCGAATACACAATATTATAATCACCAACATTAAATTCTCCTAAATTGTAGTAACCATTTTCATTTGTAGTTGTAATATGACTTTTATTATTTGTAAATAATTCAACAGTCACATCGTTTAATTTTTCAGATGTTTCGGCATCCATTACAATACCTTCAATAACAACCTTGAATGATGTGCTTTCGTCCTCACAGGAATAAAACAAAGTAATAAATGCAAATATTGCATAAAGTAATTTTCTCATAAATAAATTTATTTAGTTTAACTTAATCTTTGGATTGTTACACAAGTATAATAAAATAATATTTAATACTCCGTAATATTTAGATGTTTAAAAATTATTTTGTAAGTAAAGTGTAATCTTGTTTTGAATGTTAAGTATAAACTTGGAATAAAGTGTTTTAAAATGACGGCGTGTCATCTATTTGTCATGTCAGGGCGTCATTTCTAATTTCCCATTTATACCTTACATTATATATGGCATGTCCTTTGAAATATTATTATTGAATTAGGTTAAACTAATAAAAGTTTGATAATGATTAGGATATGCTAGAAGATGATTTGAAAATATTTTGGTTTCAGCGTAGTTTCAGCCTTAAAATAAACACCTTGCTAGGTTGTACTACCAGCAAGGCGTTTGGTGTTTTGATTGTGACCCAGGGAGGACTCGAACCCCCAACCCTCAGAGCCGAAATCTGATATTCTATCCATTGAACTACTGGGCCAATTGGACTGCAAATTTAATAATCTTTTGTATTGATAATATGAAAATCTTTTATTTTTTCACGACCAGTCCCACTTTTGTAATATTTTTCTCTTAGTCTTGCTTCGAGACGAGTTTTGCATTCTTCATAAAACAATAATTTCCAAGGTCTATACGGTTTTGTTGATTTAGTTTTACCTGAATTATGTTCTTTTAACCTTCGTTCAATATGTGTTGTAAATCCTGTATAATATCTATGGAACCTTTCTGAGTATAAAATATAAACGTAAAACATAATTTAAATCTGATATTCCCTGCCTGCCGGCAGGCAGGTATCTCTACCTGTCGGTAGACAGGCATTGAACTACTGGGCCAGTTGGACTGCAAATTTATAAAAATTATTTACTTGTTCGAATGTTTCAAAGAGAATAACTTTCGAGAGCATTATTTTGTCCTAATTACTATTTATTAATAAACTTTTTCTAATTTCGCAGATTGAAAAACTCTCAAATACTACAAATGATGGAATATAATTTTAGGGAAATTGAAAAAAAATGGCAAAATTTTTGGGACAAGAATGAAACTTATAAAGCTAAAGTTGATAACTCCAGACCTAAATATTATGTTTTAGATATGTTTCCTTATCCTTCTGGAGCCGGACTGCATGTTGGGCATCCATTAGGTTATATTGCTTCTGATATTTATTCCAGGTATAAAAGATTAAAAGGCTATAACGTGTTGCATCCAATGGGATACGATGCATTTGGCTTGCCTGCTGAACAATATGCAATTCAAACAGGTCAACATCCCTCTATTACTACCGAGAAGAATATTAAAAGATACAAAGAACAACTTAGCAAAATAGGTTTTTCTTATGACTGGAGTAGAGAATTAAGAACATCTGATCCCAATTATTATAAATGGACACAAAGGGTGTTTATTGAGTTGTTTGAGCACTGGTTTAACAAGAAAACCAAAAAGGCTGAATCAATTTTAGACTTGATAAAAATATTCAAGGCAGAAGGAAATAAAAGTATTGATGCCGTATGTGATGAGACTCCTGTTTTTACAGCAGATCAATGGAAAAACAAGCCTGAGAAGGAACAACAGGAGATATTAATAAATTATCGCCTTGCATATTTAGCGGATACAATGGTAAACTGGTGTTCTGAGTTGGGGACTGTTTTGGCAAATGACGAAATAAAGGAAGGGCTTTCTGTTCGGGGAGGTTTCCCTGTTATTCAGAAAAGAATGAAACAATGGTCGTTAAGGATTTCTGCTTATGCGGAAAGACTATTAAACGATTTAGAGAAACTTGAATGGACAGATTCCTTGAAAGAAATACAGAGAAACTGGATTGGTCGTTCAGAAGGTGCTGAAATGAAATTTAAGGTAAAAGGTCAGGATATAGAAATAGAAATTTTTACTACCAGACCTGACACAAGCTGGGGTGTAACATTTATGGTTTTGGCTCCCGAAAGTGAATTAGTAGAAAAAGTTACATCATCAGAGTATAAGATTGATATAGAAAGATACATTCAGAAAACTAAAAAGCGATCGGAGCGAGAACGCTTGACTGATGTAAAAAAGGTGAGTGGTCAGTTTACCGGAGGATATGCAATTAATCCTTTAACAAATCAGGAAATTCCTATTTATATTAGTGATTATGTATTAATGGGATATGGAACAGGAGCTATCATGGCTGTCCCGGGACATGACAGCAGAGACTTTAAGTTTGCCCGGTATTTTGATTTGCCTATTATTCAGGTAGTTGTTAAAAAAGGAGAAGAACCAACCGATCCGGCAACCTGGGAGGATTCATGTGATTCAAAAGAAGGGAAAATGATAAACTCAGGTTTTATTAATGATCTTGATGTAAAAGAGGCGATTGAAAGAACTATTCAGTATATAGAGGAAAAAGGTATTGGAAATCAAAAGATAAATTTTCGATTACATGATGCAATTTTTAGTCGCCAAAGATATTGGGGAGAACCATTTCCTATTTATTTTAAAGAAGGGATTCCTTACCCTGTTAAAAAAGAAGATTTGCCCTTGGAATTGCCTGAGGTTGATGCGTATTTGCCAACAGAAAAAGGAGATCCTCCATTGGGTAGGGCTAAAAACTGGCAAACAGAGGAAGGCTTTCATTTTGAGTTAAGCACAATGCCTGGTTTTGCAGGATCATCTGCATATTATTTGCGTTATATGGACCCAAAAAATAACGATGCTTTGGTTTCTAAAGAAGCTAATGAATACTGGCAGGATGTAGATTTATATATTGGTGGTACTGAACATGCTACAGGCCATTTAATTTATTCTCGTTTTTGGAATAAATTTTTATTTGATATTGGCTGGGTTTGTAAAGATGAGCCTTTTAAAAAACTAATAAATCAGGGAATGATCCAGGGAAGATCAAACTTTGTGTATCGTGTGAATTTTTCAAATTTGATTGAAAAAGATTATTTAGGTATATATATTGATTTGAAAGGGGATAAAAACATTGGCAAAAATGATTATAGCCTTACCAAC
>JAUVUS010000445.1 GCA_030600865.1 Bacteroidales bacterium
ACTCTTATTTTTCCGACTTTCCATTCATTTTGTTTGGTGTTCCGGGCTTCGTGGTTTAATCCGGCATGATAGTAATCGGCAGAGATATTATTTTTACTTAAAAACAAAGCAGTCTCTCTTGTTTTCTTTCTATTACGAACATAAATAATTCCGCTTCCCTTAACTTTGTTAATTGTTTCAACTAAATAATTTAATTTATCATCCATTTCGCGTACCAGGTAAATAAGGTTTTTACGTTCGAAACTTTTGCGATAAACATTTTTTTCTTTAAAATGTAATTTATCCTGTATATCATCAACTACTTTGGGGATAGCAGTTGCAGTTAAAGCAAGAAATGGTACATCTGAAACTAATTCGCGTAACTCTGATATTTTTAAGTATGATGGTCTAAAATCGTATCCCCATTCCGATATACAGTGTGCTTCATCAATGGCAATTAAATTCACATTCATGTGTTTAACACGTACCTTGAAAATTTCTGTTGCAATACGTTCCGGAGATATATAAAGGAATTTAACATCTCCATAAATACAGTTTTCAAGGGCAATGTCAATTTCGTTTTTGGTCATTCCTGAATAAATGGCAATTGCTTTTATATCTCTCTTATGAAGATTTTCAACCTGATCTTTCATTAAAGCAATTAAAGGAGTGATAACAATACAAATACCTTCTTTAGCCATTGAAGGTACCTGGAAAGTAATTGATTTTCCACCACCGGTTGGCATAAGAGCAAGGGTGTCTTTTCCTTCCATTACAGAACGAATGATATCTTCTTGTAATGGTCTGAACTTTGAGTAGCCCCAATATTTAATTAATATTTGTTCGTATCTGTTCATTAATTATCGGAAGATACAAAATATTTTATGAAGATTAAAAAATGATAAAAAAATTAAATGTATCGATATTATCATATTTTCACCTGAAATTAAGCTAATTTTTTGTAATTTGGCACATTTTAAAATACACAAAAACCTATATTAGAATGTCATTTTTAAAGGATAAAATAGCATTTGAAGGACTTACATTTGATGACGTATTGTTAATTCCTCAATATTCGGAAGTGTTACCACGAAATGTAGATGTTTCAACGCAATTCTCACGGAATATTAAGTTAAATATTCCAATTGTTTCTGCTGCAATGGACACAGTTACTGAGGCGCAATTAGCTATTGCAATTGCACGAGAAGGTGGTATAGGAGTTATTCATAAAAATATGAGTATCGAAGAGCAGGCTAAGCAGGTTAAGACTGTTAAGCGTGCTGAAAGTGGAATGATTCATGATCCTATAACAATTAAGCAGAATAATACCGTTTCTGATGCTCTGAATCTTATGAAAGAGTATAAAATTGGTGGCATACCTGTAGTAAATGATGACAATATCTTAATTGGTATCGTTACAAATCGTGATTTGCGATTTGAATATCATTTGGAGAAAAAGATTTATGAGGTAATGACATCAGAAAATATTATTACTACTCAAAGATCAACCGATTTAGAAAAAGCAACAGAAATTTTAAAACGTCATAAAATTGAAAAATTACCTGTTGTTGATGATGATAATAAGTTAATAGGTTTATTAACATACAAAGATATTACGAAAGTAAAAGATAATCCTTTTGCTTGTAAAGATACTAAAGGACGATTACGTGTTGCAGCAGGTGTAGGTGTTACAGCTGATACGCTCGAAAGAGTTGAAGCTCTTGTTAAAGTAGGAGTTGATGCAATCGTAATTGATACAGCACATGGTCATTCCAAAGGTGTTATTGATATGCTAAAAGCTGTTAAAAAACGATTTACAGGAATCGATGTTATAGTAGGAAATATTGGTACAGGTGAGGCTGCAAAAGCTTTAGCAGAAGCAGGAGCAGATGCTGTGAAAGTTGGTATAGGGCCGGGTTCAATATGTACAACAAGGGTTATAGCTGGTGTAGGTTTGCCTCAGCTGACAGCAATTTATGAAGTAGCTAACGCGATAAAAGACTCAGGAGTTCCTGTAATTGGAGATGGTGGTTTACGATACTCTGGTGATATTGTTAAAGCTATTGCTGCCGGAGCAGATACTGTAATGGCAGGATCGTTATTTGCCGGTGTTGAAGAATCACCCGGGGAAACTATTATTTATAACGGAAGAAAATTTAAATCATATCGTGGAATGGGATCTATTGAAGCAATGCAACAAGGTTCAAAAGATCGATATTTCCAAGATGTTGAAGATGATATTAGCAAGTTGGTGCCAGAAGGAATTGCTGCTCGTGTGCCGTTTAAAGGTAGCTTATCTGAGGTAATTTACCAGTTAGTGGGAGGATTAAGGGCTGGAATGGGTTACTGTGGTGCGCCCAATATTGAAACATTAATGAATTCTAAATTTATAAGAATTACGAATGCAGGTGTAACCGAAAGTCATCCTCACGATGTGGCTATTACTCGTGAAGCACCTAATTATAGCCGATAATTTTAAATGTTTATAATTACTCGATTTAAACCTTAGGCACATGAAAAAAATATGTTTAATAATTTGTTCTGTTTTAATAATTAATAACTTATTTTCTCAAGAGCTAAATAATGAGGTCTTATTAACAATTGATGATAAAGAAATTACAAAAGAAGAATTTCAAAGAATTTATGATAAGAATAAAACCAATCTTTCAACTGGTGAAGTTACTTCTGTAGATGATTATCTTGATCTTTTTATCAATTTTAAGCTTAAGGTTTATGAGGCGGAAAGGTTAGGACTTGATACAACCCGGTCTTTCATAAACGAATTTGAA
>JAUVUS010000414.1 GCA_030600865.1 Bacteroidales bacterium
AATGAAATAATTCATGAAAATAACACAGGAAACTCATAAAAAGTTTCAGTTTTTCAGATTATTAAAAATACTCTTATATATAAAAAATATTTGAATAAAATTCCATAGGAAATCATTACTAGTAATGAAATTGAGATTATATTCCTATTGACAATTTTTAAAAATACAAGTAATTTTAACCCTTGATTCGCATAAATATCTTAATGTTAATTGAACTATTAATTTAAAAAGTATTGATATGAAACTTAAACTAGGATTAAAAATTGTTTTATTAGCCTTTTTGGTTTTGACTGTGTTAGGTAATTCTGTATATGCACAGGAAAAGAATGATGATAATTCAAAAGAACCAAAACCAAAATTTAAGGATTATGAAGAAATAATTACTGATTCAGCTATTACTAAAAAAGGAATATTTATAACTCATGAAGTAGATGATAAACTATATTATGAAATTAATGAGTTGCTATTGGGTAAGGAATTTCTTTGGGTAACTCAATTCTCAAAAATACAAACAAGCTATGGCTACGGGGGAACCGAAGTTATAAGAAGAGTTGTAAGATGGGAACGTTTTCAGGATCAAATATTGTTGCGTAATGTAGAATATCAATTGCGTGCAGATGAAGGAACTCCTGAAAATATTGCTGTTGAAGCTTCAAGTGTAGAGCAAATAATTATGGCATTTAAAATTGAAACATTTAGTAAAGAAAAAAGTCCTGTTATTAACGTAACAGATTTATTTAAAGGTGATATTCATGAATTTAGTCCTAAAGAAGTATTAAAAGCATCTGGAATAGATAAATCAAGAACTTTTATTTCATTAAATAAAACTTTTGAAAAAAATCTTGAAACTCGTGTTTTAGTTACATATAAACTTAAACCATCTGAACCAGATCCAACAAATGGAAATAAAAATAACCATTCTCCTCGGCATAGCGATCCAAGTTTAGGAAGTGTTACAGCAGAGTTACATCATAGTATGATTGAATTGCCGGAAAGACTTATGCAACCTCGAATGTTTGACAAAAGAGTAGGCTATTTTGCAGGTACTCATCAGGATTTTAGTACAGATAAACATCAGGTTGAAAATATAACTTATATAAGACGATGGCGACTTGAAAAGAAAGACCCGATGAATGAAGTTAGTGAGCCAATTAAACCGATAGTGTATTATCTTGGCTATGGAATTCCAGAGAAATGGCACAAATATGTAATTGAAGGAATTGAAATGTGGCAACCTGTTTTTGAAGCTGCCGGGTTTAAAAATGCAATTATAGGTAAAATGGCCCCTACGAAAGAAGAAAATCCTGATTTTGATGCTGAAGATGTTCGTTATTCAACTGTTAGATGGCTTCCTTCCGCTATTGCAAATGCGTATGGCCCTCACGTACAAGATCCTAGAACAGGGGAAATTCTTGAAGCTGACATTCGTATTTTTCACAATGTATTGAGTTTAATTCGTGATTGGTATTTTGTACAAGCATCTCCAACTGATCCTAGAGCACAACAGTTACCATTACCTGATAAATTAATAGGTGAGATATTACGTTATGTTGTTGCTCATGAGGTAGGACATACATTAGGACTACGTCATAATTTTAAATCAACTTATTACTATGATGTAGAAAAATATAGAGATCCAGAGTTTACAAAAAAGTATGGACTTGAAGCTTCTATTATGGATTATGGTCGATTTAATTATATCGCTCAACCTGGCGATGGTGCTGCAACAATTCCTATTATTGCACCATATGATTATTTTGCTATTGAATGGGGTTATCGTGAGTTTAATGGAACCAAAACAGCTAAAGAAGATTTACCATATTTAAATAAAATTGCTGAAAGACAATTAACTGAACCAATGGTTCGATTTGGAGGTGGTATAGAAAATGGTGTGGTTGGAACAGGAGACCCTCATGCTAGAACTGAAGATCTCGGTAATGATCCAATAAAAGCTACAAGCTATGGGCTAAAAAATATCGAATGTATTACAGGGTATTTAGTAAAAGCTTGTGGAGAAAAAGATAAAGATTATACTTTACTAAATCATATGTATGATGCTTTATTAGAACAAATGTACAGAGAATTAGGGCATGTAGCTGCGCTTGTAGGTGGAATTGAAATTGATAATTTAGTATATGGTCAATCGGCAGAAGTGTTTACGCCAACATCTGCAAAGGAGCAAAAGCAAGCTGTTAATTTTTTACTTGAGCATGGGTTTAAAACACAAGATTATCTGATTAAGAAAGATATAATCACACGAATTGGTATGCACGGTATTTCTGAAAAAATATCAAAAAATCAGAAGGATTTATTGTTATCTGTTTTGAATGAGAATACTGCTAATCGTATGATTGATCTAGAAGCTACTGGTTTTGGTAATTATGCATTGGTTGATTTAGTTACTGATCTTAAAAATGGTATTTTTGAAGAATTAGAGTCCAATAATCCTAATATTGATATATTCAGAAGAAATATTCAAAGAGCTTTCGTTGAGCAATTGATTACATTTGTAAACGGTGAAAAAGCTGCAAAGAATGATTTGCAGGCAGTTGCAATTGGAACTCTTGTTAACTTACAGAAATTATTACAAAGCCATATAATAAAAGGAGATAAAGGAATAGAATACTATCATTATATTGATTTAAATCAAATGATTAAAAAAGTTTTAAATACTTAATATTAAAAGACCTAGTGGCTTAAAAATCTGAGTTCCTAGGTATATATAATTTATGCGAATCAAGGGTTAAATTATTAATGTAATAAAAGCAGCAGCAAGTCTTCCAAAAGAATGAATAATGTTAATATATTGGAGGTGTACAAATGAAAAAATATTACCTAATAACAACTACCGATGAATATGAATTAGAAATTGATTTAGATTCAGAAATTTATAAGGAATTATTAAAAGAATTACCCGTAGAAGGGATAGGAATGAATATTGGTGGAGAAATATACTTTAACATAACCAATGATATTCCATTTAATGGACTGGAAAGAGAAGTTTTTGATGCT
>JAUVUS010000159.1 GCA_030600865.1 Bacteroidales bacterium
AAAGAGTTTCTTCCGTATTTCTTGGATGAAAAATTCTTTTCTTACACTGCAGGTACAGAAATGGTTGTAACATTTGCAAATTATATTGGAAGTAGCTACGAAGATGTTGCTGATTTGGAAGAATGGGAGTTGCAAGATGCAAATTATGATATGTTTGCGGCATTAGATGGTGATAATTATTTTACTTCTTCTACTCCAGCAGATGATTATATTCCTTTGCTATTAGAAGCTAATTTCCCATTAGTTGAAGCAGGTGACGAAATGTTTGTTAAATACAATTATAAAGGCTCGCATTATGAGACATATACTGAGATGACATTTGATGGAACTGTTTGGACTTTTACTGGTGCAACTTCTGGATTAGATGTTGATAATGCATATGAATTAGAAGATGCTGATTATGATTCAATGTTAGGTACAGGTAATTATGGCAGTTTTTCAAGTTACGATCCACCAGAAGATTATTTGCCTGACTGGATGTTAACAAAATATCCTAGTGCTGTAAATGGTGATAAGCAAGTAATTATTTATTATTGGTATGGAGAAGGTGATAGATATGCTGGTTTTACAAAATCTGAAACAGGAACTTGGACTAAAACACATACTATAGAGTACAATTGGGATACGGGTGATTTTAATGTAAAAACATTATCTGTAACTGAAGATGCTCAGGCATTATTCAAGTTTACAACAACTGATGGTTGGTTATTTGTTCCACCATTAAAATTTGTTGAAACTACAGTAGCTTATACAAGACAATATGAATTAGTAGATGCTGATTATGAAATGGTAGGTGACGGAAAATATAATAATTTTACTTTGCCTGATGTAAACCTTGTAGCAAAAATATCAACAATATTAAAAGCTAACTTTAATGATTTGGCTGTTGGGGACATTTTCGAGGTTACTTATAAAGGATACTCTGGTGGTGTTAGTGATTACACTATAAACTTAGAAGTTCTGTTAGACGAATAATATTTTTATTACTAATTTTAAAAAGGGGCTATTTTGCCCCTTTTTTTAACTTTAAGTACAACGGACTTGCCTGCAGCAAGCAGGCATTTCTACCTGTCGCCTGTCGGATCTGTGTCCTGGCAGACAAGCTTGTCCGTTGATTTAGGGTGTATTGTATAGTGATTATAAGATAGAGCTATGAAAACAAAAATATTTGTATTGCTGGGTTTGTTAATTATTTCTTTTGCATGTAAAAACGCCGATAATAATAACATAAATTCAGAGCAACCATACGTAGTTATGCTATCAATGGATGGTTTCCGCTGGGATTACCCTGAAAAAGCAAATACTCCAAATTTGGATTATATAGAAAAAATTGGTGTTCGGGCCGAAGCGAGTATTCCTTGTTTTCCAACCAAGACTTTCCCAAATCATTATTCAATGGCTACAGGTTTATATCCTGACAATCATGGGATAATTTTGAATAGTTTCTATGCTCCCGATATTGATAAATATTATTCAATAGGAAACAATGAGGCTGTAACCGATTCTGAATTTTACTTTGGAGAACCTGTTTGGGTAACAGCAGAAAAACAAGGTGTAAAAAGCGCATCCTATTTTTGGGTTGGATCTGAAGCACCACATGACAGCATTTTTCCAACCTATCATTATGCTTATAATGGTTCAGTCCCTTTCGAAGAAAGAATTGATGGAGTTATTAAATGGCTTAAATTATCTGAAAGTGAAAGGCCTCATTTAATAATGTGGTATATTCAGGAGCCTGATAGTAAGGGTCATGATGTTGGGCCAGACCATCCGGAAATTGTTACAATGCTTGAGTATTTAGATAGTCTTGTTGGTGTATTTTATACTAAAGTAAATGATTTACCTTTTGCTGACAAGGTTAATGTAATTATTACTTCAGATCATGGAATGGGAGAAATAAGTAAAGATAGGGTTGTTTATTTGTACGATTTAATTCATAAAGATTGGTGTGAACAAATTGATGGTGGAAATCCGGTTTATTCCATCGAAGCTAAAGATGAGTATTATGATACGATTTCTAGGATTCTTTCAAATGCAGAACATATTAAGGTTTGGAAAAAAAGTGAAGTTCCTGAAAGATTACATTATGGTTCAAGCCAAAGAATAAAAGATTTTGTTGTGGTAGCTGATAGTAGTTGGAGTTTGTTGAGATCATCCAAAAGAAAAAGTTATTCGGGAGGCACACATGGTTATGATAATATGAATAAGGATATGCATGCTATTTTTTATGCTTATGGACCGGCATTTAAAGAAGGATATAAGCATCATGCAATAAATAACATCGACCTATATCCTCTAATTTGTAAAATCCTTAAACTTGAGCCGGCAAAAGTTGATGGCAAACTGGAAAATACCTCTGAAATGTTAAAAGAGTAATTTTTCTGATTTTTCATTCAAATTATTATAAAAATTAACTGTTTCATTCTAGTTTAGAAAAAAGCGGTATAAATATTTTTGTGTTTCTTAGAGTCTTGGTGATTTAGTGGCTGAAAATTATTGCCACCAAGGCACAAACCTGCTTGCCAGCAGGCAAGAACACAAAGATTCACTAAAATTAAACCAGAATCGCTATTATTTATAACAACCAGTAAATTAACGACTTAACAACTACAGGATAGTGGTTAATATCTATGTTAATAAATTTTTATTTTATCCAAAACCCTTCTAAAATTGATGTTCTTGATGTTATTAACAATCCTTGTGAAGATTAAAATTAAACATAATTTTTAATTCCGAATTTTTTTCCTTATGGCACTATAATCCTTTAATAACAAGGCTTACAGCAATTTATACAAATCGTTAATAACTATTAAAAAATGTTGAAAAGTACGAATGCAAACTCCTTGTGCAATTTATAAGTATGCTTAATTTAGCATTACCTTTTCTGAAAGTGTTACAAAAACATAATCGATTAATCATAAACTCATTATAAATCTGCTTTAAATGGATGTAAAAGGAATGGCGACGGATGAAAAATCAACTAGGGTTTCGCAAGAAAAAATATCCCGAAAGCTTTCGGGACAAAGAACATATACTTTTGATGAGGCTTTTAAAAGCTCAAAAGAGTATTTTGGTGGGGATGAACTTGCTGCTCGTGTTTGGGCAAACAAATATGCATTAAAAGATTCGTATGGTAATTTATTTGAAATAAATCCAAATGAAATGCATAGAAGACTTGCAAAAGAAATTGCAAGAATTGAAAATCGCTATTCAAACCCAATGAGTGAAGAAAAAATTTATAGCCTTTTAAAAGATTTTAAATACATTATTCCTCAGGGAGGTCCAATGTCAGGTATCGGAAATAAATACCAGATTGCTTCATTATCGAATTGTTTTGTTATTGGACATAAAAATCCTGCTGATTCTTATGGTGGAATTATGAAAATAGATCAGGAGCAGGTGCAATTAATGAAACGCCGTGGTGGTGTTGGTCATGATTTATCACATATACGTCCGCAAGGGAGCCCCGTATTAAATAGTGCACTTACTTCTACAGGAGTAGTTCCCTTTATGGAAAGGTATTCAAACTCGACTCGTGAGGTTGCTCAAGATGGCCGACGAGGAGCACTTATGCTTAGTATTTCAAGTAAACACCCTGATGTAGAAAAATTTATTGATGCAAAATTAGAAACAGGAAAAGTTACCGGCGCAAATATTTCTGTACGAATTGATAATGAATTTATGCAGTCGGTAGTAGAAAAGAAACCATATACTCAGCAGTATCCAGTTGAGTCAACAGAGCCAACTTTTAAACAAACTACTGATGCCGGGAAAATATGGAAAAAAATCGTTCATAATGCATGGAAATCTGCAGAGCCGGGCATCTTATTCTGGGATACAATAATAAATGAGTCAGTAGCAGATTGTTATGCAGATATGGGATATAAAACAGTTTCTACAAATCCTTGTGGCGAAATTCCTCTTTGCCCTTACGATAGTTGTAGATTATTAGCAGTTAACTTATATAGCTATGTGGAAAATCCATTTACCCTGGATGCAAAATTCAATTTTGAGCTATTCAAAGAACATGTAGGTTATGCCCAAAGAATAATGGATGATATTATTGATCTTGAATTAGAAAAAATTGATGCTATTTTAAGTAAAATCGAACGTGATCCTGAAGATTACGAATTTAAAATGGTTGAAGATAAGCTTTGGAGAAATATTCGAACAAAAGCCATAGAAGGAAGAAGAACAGGTGTAGGTATTACAGCCGAAGGTGATATGTTGGCTGCTTTGGGTTTGCGTTATGGAAGTGAAATTGCTGTTGATTTTTCAGAAGAAGTTCACAAAACAATAGCTTTAGCGGCATATCGCTCGTCTGTTGATATGGCTAAAGAACGTGGCGCTTTTGAGATATATGATGTTCAGAAAGAAAAAGACAATCCTTTTATTTTAAGATTAAAAGAACAAGATGAGCAACTATATGCCGATATGGTTCAGTACGGAAGAAGAAACATTGCTTTATTAACTATTGCTCCAACAGGTACTACAAGTTTGATGACTCAAACTACATCTGGTATTGAGCCAGTATTCATGCCTGTGTATAAGCGAAGAAGAAAAGTTAATCCAAACGATTCTGATACAACAGTTTCATTTATCGATGAAATAGGAGATTCATGGGAAGAGTATAATGTATTTCATCACAAGTTTCTAGATTGGTTAAATATTAATGGTTACAAGCCCGAAGAAATAAAAACCATGTCTGATGATGAGATTGAAGCAATTATCGAAAAAACTCCGTATTATAAATCAACATCAAATGATGTTGATTGGGTTAGTAAAGTGAAAATGCAAGGCAGAATACAAAAGTGGGTTGATCATTCAATTAGTGTAACTATTAATTTACCGGCAGATGCTACGGAAGAGCTGGTAGGACAACTATATGTTACAGCCTGGGAGAATGGATGTAAAGGAGTTACTGTTTATAGAGAAGGTTCTCGGACGGGAGTTTTAATTTCAAATAAAAAAGGAAAGAAAGCAGGAGAGCAATCTACTAACAGACGCCCAAAAGTATTAAAGGCAGAAATAATTCGATTTAATAATAATGACGAAAAATGGATTGCTTTTGTTGGTATAAAGGATGACAGTCCATACGAAATTTTTACAGGATTGGCCGATAAAGAGATGTTTCCTATTCCGGAATCGATAAAAAAAGGAGAAATCATAAAAGTTAAAGATAGAGAAGGTAAGAGTCGTTATGATTTCCAATATATAGACAAATATGGCTATGAAAATACTATGGGAGGATTATCTCATATGTTTCAAAAAGAATTTTGGAATTATGCTAAATTAATTTCAGGAGTATTACGTCACGGAATGCCTATCCCTTATGTTGTTAATTTGGTTCAGTCATTAAGATTAGATAGCGAAACGATAAATACCTGGAAAAACGGTGTTGAACGTGCATTAAAAAGATACATTCCTGACGGAACAAAACCAAAAACAGGAACAAAATGTCAGGAATGTGGATCAGAAAGCGTTGTATATCAAGAAGGATGTTTAATTTGTCAGAATTGCGGACATTCAAAATGTGGATAAAAGTTTACTGTTAGTATTTATTGCAAAGATACAGAGCCTAAACAGTCTGTATTAATAAAAACCCGGGTTAACCCGGGTTTTTTGTTTTAGAAAAGACTAAGTGTTGTAAAAGATAATTTTGAATTTCATAAAGAAGCTTTTATACCTTATTTTTGCTTTATAAATTATATCAATAATAAAATTAATATATTATGGCAAATAAAATGAAAGCTCTTGTAAAATCTAAACCTGAAAAAGGTTTGTGGATGGAAGAGGTTGACATACCTGAAGTTGGAGTTAACGATATTCTTATAAAAGTTAAAAAATCAGCTATTTGCGGGACTGATTTGCATATATACCGCTGGGATGAGTGGTCGCAAAATACAATCAAAACACCTATGACTATAGGTCATGAATATGTTGGAACAGTAGCTGAAATGGGTGTGGGAGTTACGGGATTTGAAGTTGGCGAAAGGGTTACAGGCGAAGGACATATAGCCTGTGGTCATTGTAGACATTGTCGTCGGGGACGTAACCGTGTCTGTGAAAATACTGTTGGGATAGGTGTTAACAGAAATGGGTCATTCGCAGAATATGTTGTTGTTCCTGCAACTAATGTTATGAAAATGAATCCGGCTATTCCTGATGAAATGTTAGCTATAATGGATCCATTTGGAAATGCTACACATACAGCTCTTTCATGGTCGTTGATAGGAGAGGATGTACTG
>JAUVUS010000092.1 GCA_030600865.1 Bacteroidales bacterium
GTGTATCAGATAATGGAGCCAGAAATTTTTCATCCTTATGTTTCTTAATGGTTTCCATTAAATGTATAAAAGTCCCATTTCCATAAAAAATCTTTCTCTTGCGATAAACAATATACTTTTGTAAATAGAAGGCTATGGCTTCAGATATACAAAAATATTTCATTGTATCAGGAATTGTTAATCTTAGTTCCTCTGCTATTCTGAAATAATTATCAACAGCTGTTCTGCAGGTAAAAATAACTCCTGTATGAGCAAGAATATCAATCCTATACTGCCTGAACTCTTTTACTGGAATCCCATCAACCTGAATAAACGGTCTGAAATCTATTTTCAGATTATTCTTATCTGCCAACTCCGAATAGGGGGATTTATCATTTTTGGGTTCTGGTTGCGATACTAAAATCTTCTTAATTTTCATGTATACTTATTTGAATTTCTTCTACAAAACTTCTAAACACCTCATTATACACGTAATAATAATACTTTGTAAATAATCAAAAAGGGCGCAAATTCGAAAGCACAAAGATACAAAATCATATAAAATATAGAAACATTCTGCCGAATAATTATTTGAAAGGATCTAACTATCTGTAATAAATACAATGTTGCAATTAAAATAATGCCCGTATATATTATAAATGCAAGATATTCATAAGATAAAAATTGCAAAGTAATAACAATTGGGAATAATAATAATCCCGTATTCTTTGTAAAAAGATTTATATTATGAAAAAACTCTGAAAAAACTTTTTGTTTTAAGAAAACAATACCAATAAACGAAGTCGAGATAGCTCTGAAAATATATAAACCTGTTAATGCCCCGAACATAATAAAATAAAGCAAATAATCGTCGAAGCCTCCAAGGCTTATGTTAAAAAAATGTTTTAATTGTATTACAAAAACAGACAGATTGCTTATGAAAAAAAGATTAACCATGAAGGACGCTTTTTCCATTAATGAGTTTTTCTCGCGATAAAGGGTATTCGATTCTTTATAGCTAATAACTGATTTTAGTAAAGACACTAAATATTTCTTGTTAAATAACTGAACCCAGCCAAGCAATAGAAAAGAACCTATAAGCAAAATCGTTATCCAATCAAATTGTATCTTTCTCGAAATATATTTAGGCTTAATTTCAATATCTTTCTTTTCTGTTGTATAATAATTCTTTGATTTAACATTGCTTTGTTCCTGGCTCTCAATAAAAACTGTTTGTTTTACCTGTTTTTCTACAGGCTTAACAGAAATGATGTTGTATAAAAAATTTTGTTGGAACGGGTCATTATCTAACTTTTCCTTAATTGGGAAACTAGCAATACCAAACTGCTTATATAAAATTTCTGTTGTATCAGTTTTTCTACGATACCAACGTTGTAATGCAAGTTCTCGTTGCAATTGTTCCTGAATTTGCATTTCTCGTTCTTCGCTTCTTCGAAGTATCGAATCAATTGCTGCAAAATCAATTTGCTGAACAGAATGAAGAGATATTGTGTCTTCGCTTTGAGGTTCGGATTCAATATAAATAGTATCAGGACTTACAGTTAGATTTGAAACAGGTTGAGTAATTACTGTATCTTGAGTAGCTGAAAAAAAATTGGCAGCTGAGAAAAAATCAATTGTATTACTCTTAATATGCATCTACTGATTTATTTTGCAAATTCGGAGCAAAGATAATTGATTTAATAAAATTTAATTCTTTTTAAACTTTATAATTTTTTAGTGTTTAAAATTAAGGCGTTATCAAGCCCACCAATAGTACCCTATATGGATTCGTTTATCGATATTGTCCTTAAGCAAGGGTAATTTTAGGATTTATGTGTTTCTTATCCTGGTTTATAATAGTTTATAACAACTTACTTAATGTAATCGTTTATATTTAAACTATAAAAATTATTAAGGATAAAAAATCGTATTACATCCTGATTTACAGCCTATTAAAATACACAAACAACAATTTTGCTTTCGTATTCCCAATTTCACTTGAGATTTCATCCAAAGATAAGTTCCTGATTTTTTTAATTGTTTTGAATTTAGTCAAAAGAGTATCAATTGTTTTTGGGCCAATACCGGGAATATTGTCCAGCTCACTTTTTATAAAATTACCAGATCTTTTATTACGGTGAAACTTTATTCCAAATCGATGAGCCTCGTTTCGGAGATGCTGAATAAGTTTTAAGGATTCTGAATTTTTATCTAAGTATAATGGTATTGGATCGTTGGGATAAAAAATTTCCTCCAATCGCTTTGCAATTCCAATAATTGAAACATTATCTTTTATATCAAGTTTTTCAAGACTTTTTAGTGCTGCATTAAGTTGGCCTTTCCCCCCATCAATAACAATAAGTTGTGGCAAGCTTTTGTTTTCATCCATTAATCGTTTATATCTTCTGTAAACAACTTCTTCCATTGAAGCATAATCATCCGGGCCTTCAACTGTTTTTATATTATAATGCCGATATTCTTTTGTGCTGGGCTTTGCGTTTTTAAAAACAACACAAGCCGCAACAGGATTTGTGCCTTGTATATTTGAGTTATCAAAGCATTCAATATGTTCCGGCAAAAACGATAAGTTCAAACCCTTTTTTAGCACTTCTAATATGCGCTTACCTGAATGTTTTTCCTTTTTCTTTTCTGCTTTTTTCTGTTTTTCAAGTCGATAATATTTTAGATTACGTTCCGATAATTCTAATAAAGATTTCTTTTCACCACGAACAGGAACTGTAACGACAACTTTAGCCAGGTCAAAATTAATTGGAGCTATTATTTCTTTTGCAGTACTGCTAAGTCTTTCACGAATTTCAACTACCGCCATTAGCAATAAATCTCCCAAATCTTCATCAAGCTTTTTCTTTAACTCCACAGTATGAGCCTGAACAATCCTCCCTTCTACAACTTTTAAGAAATTAACATAGGCAAAGTTATTGTCATCTAAAATATTAAATATATCAACATTATTTAAACTTGAACTAACAATGGTTGATTTGCTTTTGTATTTTTCAAGAATTTCATGCTTTTCTTTTACCAGTTGCGCCTCTTCAAATTTAAAATCAGCAGAATATTCTTTCATTAGTTTGTTCAAATACAAAATAACTTCTTGAATATTCCCTTTTAAAATCTTTTTAATATGATCTATAGAATTATTGTAATTTTCTTCTGTTTGTAATCCAATGCATGGTGCCAAACAATTTCCAATATGGTATTCCAGGCAAGTTTTATATTTCTTCTTTTCAATGTTTTCATTTGAAAGATTCAGATTGCAATTTCGTAAAGGATAAAGCCTGCGAATCAAATCCAGCATAATCTTTACCATATGAACAGACGTGTATGGACCAAAATATGATGATCCATCATTTATAACATTTCTTGTATAAAAAACTCTGGGAAATTGTTCGTTCTTAACACAAATCCATGGATATGTTTTATCATCCTTTAACATTACATTGTAACGTGGGTGATATTTCTTAATCAGATTATTTTCCAGCAAAAAAGCATCTGATTCGGTTTGAACAACGATATATTCTATTCGATCAATTTTACTAATAAGAACTTTTAGCTTGTTATTTTCGTAATGATCTTTGGTAAAATAAGATGAAACTCTTTTCTTGAGATTTTTCGCCTTACCTACATAAATAATTTCATCAGATGAATTAAAAAACTGATAAACTCCTGGACTATCAGGAAGTACAGAAAGTATAGATTTGAATTTTTCTTTGTGTTTTTTATTCACTATTCGACAAACAATGAAGTAAAATCAAATTTTGAAACGTCAAATAAACCTTTATCTCCAATCTTTAGTTCCGGAATAACAAGCAATGCCATAAATGCCATTGTCATAAACGGCGCTGTTAGTTTAGAGCCCATTTCCTTTGCCATTGTATGAACCTCATAATATTTATCCGCTACATCTTCTGCTTCTCCGGTTGACATCAAGCCAGCTACATCTAACTTAAGATATTTAACCATGTTTCCAGAGCACGCAACAATTCCCCCCGTATTTTCGATTACCTTATTAATGGCATTTACAATTTCGTTATCATTCGTGCCAATTGCAATTATATTATGACTGTCATGCGCAATACTTCCTGCAATAGCTCCTTTTTTTAAATTAAAATTTTTAATAAATCCTACTTGTGGTTTGGAATCTTTATACCTGTTTACAACAACTATTTTAAGAATATCACGCTTTACATCGCTTACAATATTTCCATTATCAACTGTTGGCACAACAGTTTCTTTTCCAGTCATTAAATCACCATCATTTGCAACAATAACCTGAATTTTTTTCCCGATTTCAGGAACTAAAATGTTAGAAACGGAAATTGGTTTACATTTGAAATTATTAACGACCTGTTCAGTTAATTTTTCTAACAAAACCTCTCCATTATCATAAACCAAATCACCATTAATATATGTTTTTCTTACATCAAAATCTTCAAGATTATTTACTATAATAAAATCTGCAGGATCGCCAACTTGTAGTAGTCCTACATTTAAATTGTAATGTTCTTTTGGATTTTTAGTAGCTGCTGAAATTACATCAAAAATATCTGCTCCATTCTTAACTGCCCTGCTAATTATCTTATTTATATGTCCTTTTACAAGATCATCAGGGTGACAATCGTCAGTGCAAAACATCACTTTGTCAGGATGTGAGTTTAATAAAGGAAATAAAATTTCGAAATTTTTGGCTGCACTTCCTTCCCTGATTTGAATTTTTATTCCTTTCTGGATTTTATTAATTGCTTCTTCAACTGTGGTGCATTCATGATCGGTGGTAATATTTTGAGCAGCATATTTTTCCAGATCTTCGCCAGTTAATCCGGGAGCATGACCATCTACAGGTTTGTTAGCCTGATGAGCATGTTTGATTTTTTTAATAACTTCTTCATCATTATAAATAACGCCCGGAAAATTCATCATTTCGGCTAAATAATAAATGTCCTTACTCGCCATTAATTTTTTAATGCCCTCCGAATCAATCACTGCTCCTGATGTTTCGAATGGTGTTGCAGGTACGCACGAAGGAGCCCCAAAATAAAATTTGAATGGTGTTTTTTTTCCGTTTTTAATCATGTATTTCACGCCATCAATTCCCATTACGTTGGCTATTTCGTGAGGGTCTGATACTGTTGCAACGGTACCACTTTTAACCGCCGCCCTCGCAAAGCTTGTTGGCACAAGCATCGAACTTTCAATATGAACATGCGAATCAATAAGGCCGGGCAAAATATAATCATCATACTCATCGCCAGACTCATTAATCTCTGTAATTTTAGAATTAACAATTTTAAGTTTCGCATTAAAAATTCGCCGACCTATTATATCGACTAGCTTTCCTGAAATAATAAATTCGTTATTCATATAATCGGATTAACGTTCCACGTGGAACGTGGTTAATAATTGCGGTTTGTTCCACGTGGAACGTTATCGACCCATATATACCAAAAGCACTCCTATATCAGAAGGCGACACTCCGCTAATTCGTGCTGCCTGCCCGATACTTTTGGGACGTATTCTTTTCAGCTTTTGTCTTCCTTCAGTTGAAAGAGATGAAATTTCGTCGTAACTAAAGCTTTCCGGGATTTTAATATACTCCAGCCTTTTTAGTTTGTCGGCCATTTGTTTTTCCCTCTCTATATATCCTGAGTATTTGATTAAAACTTCTGCCGACTCAATGATTTCCTCTTTTTTATGTTTGATTTCTTCGACTATCACTTTAAGTTTATCAATATGATTTATTAAATCATTCAGCCTGACTTGTGGTCTTAAAACCACATCAAACAACTTCCTTTTTTGCTTAAGGGAGGTTGTTCCCGCTTCGTTTAGATAGTTGTTTATCTCTTCGGGTGCAATACTGTGGTTTTTTATAAATCCTATAATTTTATCGCGAGATTCTATTTTCTCTTTTAATAGGTCAAATCTTTCTTTTTTTGCCAAGCCCATTTTATAAGAAAGCTCCGTTAACCTTAAATCTGCATTGTCTTGTCTGAGCAATATCCTATATTCAGCTCTGGATGTAAACATTCGATATGGTTCATCAACTCCTTTTGTGATTAAGTCGTCAATTAAAACTCCAATATAAGCCTGGTCTCTATTAAGTATAAATTCCCCTTTACCCAAAACATTCAAATTTGCATTTATTCCTGCCATCATTCCTTGTGCAGCAGCTTCTTCATATCCTGTTGTACCATTAATTTGTCCTGCAAAATAAAGATTCTTAATAAATTTTGTCTCTAAAGTATAAGTAAGCTGTGTGGGAGGATAATAATCATATTCTATTGCATATCCTGGTCGATATATTTTAACATTTTCTAGTCCGGGAATTTTTTTTAGTGCTTTTAACTGTATTTCCCATGACAGAGATGATGAAAATCCATTAATATAATACTCGTTTGTAGTAAAACCTTCCGGCTCCAGAAATAACTGGTGTTTATCCTTGTCTGCGAAAGTTACAATTTTATCTTCGATACTAGGACAATATCTCGGACCCACTCCATTAATTGTACCACTAAAAAGAGGTGATTCTTTAAAACCTGTTTCTAAAATGTTATGAACTTCGGTGTCTGTATGGGTTATAAAACAACTTTTACCATTATTTGGCACAAAATCGTGTTGCAGAAAAGAAAATTGGCCTCCGCCTTCATCACCTTTTTGTTCCTGCACCTTAGAAAAATCTATGCTTCTTCCGTCAATTCTTGCTGGAGTTCCGGTTTTCATGCGCCCTACTTCAAATCCATGCTTTCTTAATTGTTCTGAAATTCCCTTTGACGCACCTTCTCCTGCTCTTCCTCCTTCAACCTGTTTCTTGCCAACATGCATTAAACCGTTTAAGAATGTACCATTTGTTAAAATAACAGTCTTTGATTCAAGCTTAATCCCAAGTTTTGTAATTACTCCTTTTACTCTATTATCTTCAATTATTAATTCAGTAACGAGATCCTGCCACAAATCTAAATGCTCAATGTTTTCTAAAATATTTCGCCACTCGTTAGAAAATACCATTCTGTCACACTGCGCTCTCGGGCTCCACATTGCAGGTCCTTTTGAACGGTTTAGCATGCGAAACTGAATCATGCTTTTATCTGTAACTATTGCAGAATAACCACCAAGTGCATCAATCTCTTTGACAATTTGCCCTTTGGCGATACCTCCCATTGCAGGATTACACGACATTTGCGCATATTTGGCCATGTCCATTGTAACTAACAATGTGCTTGAACCCATATTGGCGGCAGCGGCTGCAGCTTCACATCCAGCATGCCCACCACCTACCACAATAACATCATACTCTGGCAACATAAACTTAAATTTGAAATTCTGTGGAAAATTAGGAAAGATTTTTTAATCTTTCTAAATAATAGTTTTCTTTTTCTCTCATTATAACTTTTTCTTCATCACTTTGATCATCAAAACCAAGCAAATGAAGAATTCCATGAATAATTACGCGATGTAATTCCTCAATGATTGTAACATTAAACCGTGAAGAATTGTTCTTCACAGTTTCGATACTTATAAAAATTTCTCCACTTACTATCTCGTTTTCACAATAATTAAATGTAATAATATCAGTGTAGTATTTATGCGAAAGGTATTCTTTATTAATTTTTAAGAGGTATTTATCTGAAGTAAAAATAAAATTGATATTACCTGTTTTTTTATTGACAGACGTAATTACACTATTTACCCAATTTTTTATCAGGTTTTTGTTTCTTAAATTGAATTTTGTGTCTTCGGTGAAGAATTTTATTGGCATTCTATCTTAAGTTGAACCTTATTTCAACTCTATTTCCTCGTCCGTGGAAAATTACATCATCAGCAAGATGTTTCATCAGATAGACTCCTCGTCCGCTGATATTTTCAATGTTTTCAGGAGTAGTTGGATCGGGAACATTGTAAAAATTAAATCCTGGGCCTTCGTCTTCAATAAAGATGCTAATATAATCTTCATCAACCTGAAAATCTACTTTCACATTTTTAGTTTCATCTTCTTTATTGCCATGTACAATGGCGTTATTGACTGCTTCAACTGTAGCAATTAATACTTTGCCATAAACCTCAGAATTTATTTTAGCCTCTTCTGAAACTTCATCAATTATTTTTTCAATTTTATTGATGTTTTCA
>JAUVUS010000386.1 GCA_030600865.1 Bacteroidales bacterium
GCCGTTTAGTTTCTTATGACGAAACTGTGACAGTAATAATTGCAGAAATCAGGGACGATGTATTTACCCAGGAATTTTATGAAAAGATACTTGCTCTTGCTGATTCGTATGAAACAGATGATATTAAAATTCATGTTGCAGGCCGCCCAATTGTTGAAGGCACTATGGCACTTCTTGGCCCTGCCGACATGAAAAAAATGGTGCCAATAGTATTACTGGTTATTACTTTAGTTTTGTTTTTAACGCTACGAAGTGTAAAGAGTACATTACTCACAATGGCAGTTGTATTCTTTAGTGTTGTGTGGGCATTTGGTCTAATGGCTGCTGTAAATATTCCAATATATGCAGTTTCAACAATGATCCCTGTAATGCTCATTGCCATCGGGGTTGCAGATGGAATACATTTATACAGTCATTTACAACTATTTCTACGTAAGAATCCGGATGCGACAAAAAAAGAAGCAACACTTGACATGCTTCAACATATGTGGAAACCTGTGGTAATGACATCTATTACAACGGCCGTAGGGTTTATATCGCTGCTTACCTCTCAGGTATATCCAATTAAATACTTTGGTATTTTTACTGCATTCGGAGTATTAATGGCTATGGTATTTTCTTTGGTGTTAATTCCAGCCGGCATTATGATTTTTGGATTACCTAAAGTTAAAAAATCCAAAAATAATGAAACGCACAAAGAGACTGATCTGGCACATGGTTTTGCTGCAAAAGTACTAAAGCATAAAAGCATTTCCATATTTGCAACTATTGCAATCATTATCTTATCGATTATTGGAATGCAAAAAATATGGATTAATTCCAGTTTCCTTGATAAATTTGAAAAAGACAGCGAGATTGTGCTTACCGATAAATTTATTAATGATCATTTTGGTGGAACAACAACACTTAACCTTATTTTAGATTCAGAAGGTAAAAAAGATGTTTTCAAAAACCCAGACGTATTAAAATTAGTAGGCCAGATGCAAGATCAACTGGAAAATGATCTTGAAGTTGTTGGGAATTCTTTTACTCTTACCGATTACACCAAGCGGATGAACAAGGTGATGAATGCTGATAAGGAAAAGTTTAATGCAATTCCTGATAATCAGTATTTGGTAAACCAGCATTTGGCTGAACGTGATTCAATAGCTAAGCTTTTGGGAAGTATGGATATAGTGCGTCAGAGTTCATTAGTTCAGGAATTAACAGCTAAACTTGCAATTTTGGATGCAGAGCCGCTGGATTCTTTAGCTCAAAAAATGATAGCTCAGTATTTATTGCTTTACGAAATGTCTGGTGATCCCGAAAATCTTAATAAGGTTGTTGATTACGATTATGCCAAACTTAATATAACCTTTCAATTAAAAAGCGACAATTCTAAAGCTATAAATTCAGCAATTGAAATAATTGACACCTATAAAGCTGATTTTGAAAAACAAGGGATTTCAATGAATTATGCAGGAAGCGGATATAAAGGCTTAATATTTACAGACTTAATATTAGAAGGACAAATAATGAGCTTAATACTATCATTAATAATAGTAATTATTCTTCTATCGCTAATGTTCAAAAACTATAAAATAGGATTAATCGGAGCTGTCCCAATCACCATTACTGCATTAATAAGTTTTGGAACTATGGGTTTCCTTGATATTCCATTAAATACAACAACAGCTCTACTTTCAAGTATCGCTATTGGTATAGGGATTGATTATGCTGTGCATTTTATTGAGCAATACCGCAATAATGCTTCAAAATCAGATGATATGTTGCTTGTTGCACAAAAAACCATGGCACATTCAGGCAGAGCAATCAGCTTTAATGCAGTTGTAGTAATTGCAGGCTTTATGGTTCTGTTATTTTCGGTATTTCCACCAAACAGAGAGCTTGGAGCATTAGTATCGCTTAATATGTTTACAAGTTTTGTTGGAACAGTAACCATAATGCTTGTATTATTAAAAGTATCGAATATCTATTTTAAAAAAGAGAAAAAATAATTATTACAAATAAATGGAGAAAAAATTATGAAAAAATTACAAATCACATCAGTTTTAATTGCAATATTTTTTGCAATCGGATTCAGTCCTGAAGTTTCGGGTCAAAGTTTAACCGGCAAACAAATCGTTGAGAAAGCTTATAACCGTGATACAGGAAATGATCAGACCTCTAACTTAACAATGACGCTAATTAATAAAAGCGGGAGCCAAAGAGTACGAAAAATCAAACAATTCACAAAAGATATGGGTGAAGTTGAAAAAAGCATTATGTTTTTTCTTTCGCCTGCAGATGTAAAAAATACATCTTTCATGAGTTGGTCATATGATTCCGACAAAAGTGATGACCAGTGGATTTACCTGCCTGCTTTGAAAAAAACAAAACGTATCTCAAGCGATAGCAAAAGTGATTACTTTATGGGTTCTGATTTCACTTACGATGACTTAGGTGATCGTAAACTTGATGATGATATTCACAAATTGTTACGTGAAGAAACCATTGATGGCAAAGAATGCTATGTTGTTGAAAGTGTATCTAAAGACGAAGATTATATGTATACGAAAACCATTACATGGATTATAAAAGACAATTTCATCGGGTTAAAAAAAGAGTTTTACGATGAAGATGAGGATCTTTTGAAAATATTAAGCATAAAAAAATACGAAGAAATTTCAGATCTTTTAATTATTACTAATTCAGAAATGAAAAACGTTCAGAAAAATCATAAAACAAGCATGGTATTAAGCAATGTACAAGTAAACATTGGCATTTCTGCTTCAAAATTCACCGAAAGAATGATGATGAGAGGACTTTAATTGATTATTTATTAATGAATAATGACTATTTGTAGCTTTTCCAAAGTTTTAAACTTTGGAAAAGCCATGATTAAAACCTTTAAATCATAAGCATGATAAATAAACTTAAAATATTATTTCTGATTGGTACCATATTCCTTGTTGCATGTGAAGATATGTTCGACTATTCAACTTATGTTGTTGATTTTGACGGGGAAAATAAAGATGTTAATCAGGCTAATATCGAAAGATTATTAGAAAAGGATGTAAACGATACTATCAGGATTGCTTTTACCGGTGATACACATCGTTTTTATGATGAATTTGAAGGCTTTGTTAATGCAGTTAATAATGTGAACAAAACTAATCCGGTTGATTTTGTAATACATGTCGGCGATATTGCCGATTTTGGATTACCGCAGCAATACCTTTGGGGGAATTCGTATCTTTTAAATTTGGACATCCCTTATTTTGTTGTTTTAGGGAATCATGACATGGTAGGAAACGGCAGTTTAGCATATAGTGAAATGTTTGGAGATTTCAATTTCAGTTTTATTTATAGAGATATAAA
>JAUVUS010000278.1 GCA_030600865.1 Bacteroidales bacterium
ATTCAGATATGAAGATAACTTTCTCAAAACTTCCTGCATATCTTAAATTTGATGTAGTTCCTATGGTATTGAAGCCGGGCGGAAAGGGTTATATCCTAGGAACATATAATGGTTCAAAAGTAAACGATTGGGGTTTTGTTACCAATAGAATTAATGTGTTAATTAATGGAGAACCCGGTAACAGAAATTATATTACAATAAGTGCTAAAGTTGAGGAAGACTTTTCTAAACTAACTGAAAAAGAAATTGCAAATGCACCTCAAATCATATTTGAAAACAAAATATTTGATTTTGGAAAAACAAAGTCTAATGATAAAATTGAACATGTGTTCAAATATACTAATAAGGGTAAAAGCGATCTAATTATCCGAAAAATCAGGACAACATGTGGATGTACAACAGTTGCTCCTGAAAAAACAATAATTAAACCGGGAGAATCGAGTTCGTTTAAAGCTATTTTTAACCCGGGATCACGCAAAGGAAGGCAAACAAAAACTATATATGTTATTAGCAATGATCCAAAAGCTTCGAATGAAAGATTAATAATAAAAGGTGAAATATTGAAAGAGTAAAAATCATAATATCAAAAGTTCAAATTGATAAAAATCACAGAGTAGCTTCAACAAAAGCTACTCTTTTTTGTGTAATGTATATTTAAATTTAAATGGAGAATTTTATAAAAGTTCTCCTATTTTTTTATTTCTAGCTTTAGAAATCATAATTTCGCATAAAATATTATTATTATGTCGAAAAAAGATAACAATAATAAAAGGAACGAATTTAAATCGGCTTTAAATGTGCAAAATGGAGTTGATCAACCCGAATCAATAAATCCTGATGTTATTAAAAAATTTCGTCTAAAGAAGAAAATACAACATACTGTCGATGAATATGTGGCAGGTGTTTTAGAGGGAAACCGGACAATGCTTAGCCAAGTTATTACGTTGGTAGAAAGTTCATTAGTTGAGCAGAATAGGTTTGCTACAGAGATTGTTGAGAAATGTCTTCCTTATGCACGAAAGTCTATTAGGATAGGTGTTACAGGTGTGCCCGGTGTTGGGAAAAGTACATTTATTGAAGCTCTTGGTAAATATCTAACTAAACAGGGAAGAAAAATTGCAGTGTTAGCAGTTGATCCCAGTAGCGAATTAACGAAAGGAAGTATTTTGGGTGATAAAACAAGAATGGAAGAGTTAGCAAATGATCCAAATGCTTTTATCAGACCTTCGCCATCGGCTGGTTCTTTGGGTGGTGTTGCAAAAAAAACTCGCCATACAATTATTCTTTGCGAAGCTGCCGGATTCGATACTATATTGATCGAAACTGTAGGTGTTGGACAATCAGAAACTGCGGTACATTCTATGGTTGATTTCTTTTTATTGTTAATGCTTGCAGGTGCAGGAGACGAACTGCAGGGAATAAAACGTGGCATTATGGAAATGGCTGATACTGTTGCTATTAATAAAGCAGATGGTGATAATGTTAATAAAGCAGAAATGGCCAGAATAGAATATCGTAATGCTTTGCATCTATTTCCTCCTCCGGAATGTGGTTGGAATCCCAAGGTGCTTACTTGCTCATCGATCGATTTTACAGGAATCGATAAAGTTTGGAATACAATTACCGAGTATATTGAATATATAAAGGGAACAGGTTTTTTCGAGAAACAGAGAATGAAACAAGCTAAATACTGGATGTACGAATCTATTCACGAAGCGCTTCGTGATCATTTTTATAACCAGAAGGGAATTCAAGATAAATTGAAATTGTTTGAAGAAAAAGTAGTTGATAGAAAAATGAACTCTTTTTTAGCGTCTAAAATATTAATAGAAGATTACTTTAAGAATTTTTAAATTTTTAACAAGTTGCAGCAGCAGGTGGCAGTTTGCACTTCCGAAAGTTTCTAACAACCAAACTCGAAACTTGCTCCGAATTTTTCAGGGACGAAATTGCAAAACGCTTATGAAAATACAGCGATTTTATATAGATTGTTTTTTATTGATTTCCTGTATCCTGCATCCTGCATCCTGTATTCTGCCAACTTATTTTTTTGCACTAAATATATTCACCACAAGGCTTTGTTATTCGATGTACTGCATTCTAATAAATATAGTATCTTAAATTCTAAATATCTGGAATTTTTTGTATGTTTATTGCTTATTTTAAAAACTAAAAATTAAAATCATGAAAAAACTCTTTTATAGTATTATTACTATTGCCATTATGTTTTCTTGTACAATGCAGCCCAAGTACAAAATAGAAGGAAATATAAACGGTTTAAATTCTGGCTCGGCTGTATTAAGCAAAGTTGTTGATAATGAACTTGTAACTGTCGATTCTGTTTCGATTGAAAATGGTGTTTTTGTTTTTAAAGGTATTGTTGAGCACCCTGAATATTTTGTAATTACTTTTGCCGACACTTTAGATGGTATTCAATTATTTCTTGAAAATATTAATATAACTATTACTGCAAATGTTGATAGTATTGGAGAAGCTGCTGTTGAAGGTTCAGAACTTACTACTCTTTTTAATACTTTTAACGAAGAGTTACTTACGTATAATATGCAATTCAGAGCTCTTTATAATGAATATATTCAGGCAAATATGAGTGGTGATGCTGCTAGAGTTAAAGAAATTGAAGAAGAATATTCAGGTGTGGAGGAACAGCAAATTGCATATATAGAAAGCTTTGTTAAAGAGAATTCAAACACAGTTTTAGCTCCATATATAACTTTGAGATATATGTCTTATCGTATGGAAATAGAGGAACTGGAAGAAATTACTAAAAATTTTAGCCCCGAATTAGCTGAATCACAATATGTAGTTACTTTGAATGAGAGGATTGAATTAATGAAACGTGTTGCAGTTGGACAACCTTATGTTGATTTTACTTTAAATGATACTACAGGAAGTCCTATGCCTCTTTCATCAATTATGGGTGAAAAATATGTTTTAATTGATTTTTGGGCAGCATGGTGTAATCCTTGTCGTCAGGAGAATCCAAACTTAGTAGCTAACTATGCTAGATATAAAGATAAAGGATTCGAAATTTTTGGAGTTTCATTTGATAAAACTCGCGAAGCATGGATTAAAGCAATTAAAGATGACGGACTTACCTGGCCACAAGTTTCTGATTTAAAATATTGGGATTCTGAAGCTGGTAAATTATATGCTGTTCGTTCAATTCCTCATAATGTTCTATTAGATAAAGATGGAATAATATTAGCAAAAAATCTTCGCGGAGAAGAATTGGGTGCTAAATTAGCAGAATTATTAGATTAAATATTTATTACCATATATTATCAGGAGTGTAAGAGTTTTCTTACACTCTTTTTTTATTTATTGATTTCTACAATTCATTACAATTTAATTACAGTTCAGCTCATTTTTATTTTTATTTTTGTTATTTTTAACAATTCTAAATAAATAAGGGATGAGAAAAATTATTATCTCGCTTTTGGTAGTTATTGGTCTTTTTTCCTGTAATAATCAGCAGCAGAATCAAAATATTAATAAACAGTCTGTTACTGTGAGTGTTTTACCTCAGAAATATTTTGCGGAGAAAATTGCTGGTGGTCGTTTAAATATTAATGTAATGATTCCTCCCGGGGCGAGTCCTGTTACTTATGAGCCAACCCCAAAACAAATGAAAGAATTATCTGCTTCTAATTTATATATCAGAATTGGTCATATAGAGTTTGAAAAATCATGGATGAAAAAACTAAGAGATATTAATCCTGAAATGCGTGTTGTAGATCAGTCAGTTGTAGTAAACCTAATTGAACCTGAGAACATACATAAAGATGAGCATGAACACAATGGTCATCATCACCATGGTATTGATCCACACATATGGACATCACCTAAAGAAGTGAAAAAGCAAGTCGATTTTTTATATCAGTATTTGATTAATACTTATCCTGAATTCGACTCATATTTTACTAAAAATTACAATTCTTTTTTAAACGAAATAGATAGCCTGGATTCATATATTACTGAACAATTAAAGTCGTATCATGGAAATAAGTTCATGATTTTTCATCCTGCATTAAGCTATTTTGCACGTGATTATGGTTTGGTGCAAATCTCAATCGAAATTGATGGTAAGGAACCAACACCTGCTAATATTCAGGAAATTATTGAAGTAGCTAAAGAAGAAGAAATAAAAGTTATTTTTGTACAAAAGCAATTTAGCACGCACAATGCTGAAGTTATTGCCAGAGAAATAAATGGCAGGGTTGTTCAGATCGATCCTTTGTCATATAATTGGGCCGAAAGCTTGAAATTGATTGTTGACGAAATAGTAAAATCATATACAAATTAAAGTAAAAAAAGTACTTAGAGTGAACTAAAGTTGGGAGTGCCTAAAATTATTCAGAATAAAAATAATAGATAATGATAAAATGATTGAATGATTATAGAAAATTATGACAGAAAAAGAAATATTTATTGAAGCATTAAAAAAAAGAACCAGAAAATTTGCAGTAGATGTTATTATATTTTGCAATTCATTGAAGACAAGCAAAG
>JAUVUS010000180.1 GCA_030600865.1 Bacteroidales bacterium
ATATCATTTATAAGATTTAGAAGTTGTTTTCCGTTTAGGTCAATTATTTTAAGATAATCAGTTTTTTCCTTTTTTGTTATAAAATCGTCTTTTAAAAGCTCTGCAAAACCAAGGATTCCGTTCATTGGAGTTCTTATTTCGTGCGACATATTTGCTAAAAATGCAGATTTCAGTTTATCGCTTTCCTCGGCTTTTTCTTTTGCAATTAATAAATCAGACATTAATTTTTTCTGCTCTGTTATGTCGCTTGCAATTCCGGCACGCCTGTAAAGTTCGTCTTTTTCATTAAAAACAGGAAAAATCCTTATCCACAACCATCTTATTTCACCATCGGGTTTGATTATTCTATGTTCGTAAAAATGGTTTTTATCTTGATTTTTTAAGTTATTTTCTCTTTGTTTAATAATGCGTTCTTTATCGTCAGGATGTATCCATTTCTTATAAACATCAAAATCTTCAAAAATATTTTTAAAGTTTTCTCCTACAATTTTATAACATGCAGGATTAGAATATATAAGCTTATGATCAAGAGATTTTAACCAGAATGCATCGTTAATATTTTCCGATAACTGACGAAAATTATCTTCACTGATTCTGTGTTGTTCTTGTGCTTTTTTAAGATCAGAAATGTTTACAATTATCCCCCTTAAACCATTTATGTTTTCACCATCTTTAATAACAGTATAATATACAAGGATTGAAAATCTTTTGCCTGTTTTAGTAATTGCTGTATATTCTTCCCCTTCAGTATTTTCAAAAGCAAATACTTTTTTCAGGTTTTCCTTAGCCCTGGGAATGTCTTCGGGTGCAAGCATTTGCATAATATTTAATCCTTTTTCAAGATCCTTGGGCGTATATTCAAAAATTTCGAAAGCTTTTAAATTAACAAAGCTTATATTTCCATGTATATCTGTTTCATAAATCACTTCAGGTAGTAATGTGGCGAGCGATTTAAATTTTTCTTCGCTTTCTTGAAGCTTTAATAAAGTTTCTTTTTTTTCCTGGATGTTTTGAATAAGTCCTATAAGCTTTGTGGGTATTAAGTTTTTGTCCCATTCAACAATTTTTCCTGTAGCCATAAACCATATCCAAATACCTTTTTTGTTTTTTATTCTAAATTCAGAATAAAAAGGAGTTTCTTTATTAACATGGTTTTTTATTAAGTTTTTTGCTTTTAAAAAATCATCGTAATGTATCAGACTACCAGCCTTTTTCATTAGATTATTTATTTCAGAAGGCTTATATCCCAGGCTTTTGTATATTTCATAAGACGTTTCAATTTTTTCTGTTAATAAATTAATTTCGAAAGAAAAATAATTAGCAGCCTCCATTGCAATTTGCAATTTCTCTCTGTGTTCTTTTAATTCCTTTTCCTTATTTTTATTTTCTGTTTCGTCAATGTAAATACTTACAAGTTCATCATCGGAAAGCTTATAAATATAATTGTGTTTCCATTCAATAATTTTGTTGGAAGAAAAAATAATGGAAGGAAATTCCTTCGGAGTATTTAAGCGGAAAACTCTTTGTAAGGCTTCAAAAAAACCAGAATTTAATACAGAAGGAAATGATTCAGCGAGATTTTTTCCTATAATATTTTCCCGTTTTACTTTTTCTATTTCTTCGGCTTTTTTATTAAAATATTTAATTATAAAAGATTTGCCCTTATCTTTAGTTTCGAAAAGCGCAACAGCATTTTTAGAATATTCACTAATTTCAAAAAAGAGGCTTTGGTTGATATTAAAAGGGTTTTTTAACTGCTCAGGTCTTAAAACGGACAATTCCTTTTCAAGATAAGCAATTCTCTTCTGCAAGTCTTCGTATGAAGGCAGTTTACCCATAGTAAAAAAAATAAAACATAAATAGTTCCCAAAATGAAAGATGTAGGTATAAATATATTAAATGGTAATGTAAAAGTCAATGATTTGTAAAAATAAATCCCGATAATTAGTACCGGGATTTAGTGAAAATATTTAAATGTTTATTTTACAATGGGTTTGACTTCAATTTCTTTTCCGAAAAATTGCATAATTTTTTTCTGAGCTATAGTAGTTAATCTATACATAACAGGAACTATTACAAGCGTAAGGAAAGTAGAAAATGTTAAACCAAAAATTACTGTCCATGACATTGGACTCCAGAAAGCCGCCATGTCACCCCCAAAATAAATGTTAGGATCGTAGTTTTGGAATAAACCGTTAAAATCGAAATTAAGACCTACAGCCATTGGCAACAATCCCAATATAGTGGTAATAGCTGTTAAAAGTACAGGACGAAGTCTTGTCATTCCTCCCTGAATAATACATTCAGTAGCAACGTTTATTGGTAAAAATGCACCATCAGGTAATCCCAGTTCTTTTCGTTTTCTTGCTTTAAGTAATTCGACATAATCGACCAGAACAATGGCGTTGTTCACTACAATTCCTGCAAGTGAAATTATACCAATTCCTGTCATAATTATTATAAAGTCCATATTGAAAATCCACAATCCTCCAAACACGCCTATTGTGCTAAATAAAACACTTGAAAGTATGATTAGTGTACGTATTAATGAATTAAATTGCGTTACTAAAATTAACATAATAAGAGCTAATGCAATTAGCAAAGCGTTTCCTAAAAACTCTGATGATTCATCTTGCTCTTGCTGTTCGCCTGTAAATTCGTAACGATAAGCGGCAGGCATTTCAAAACTCTCCATCAGTGCTGCCAGCTGTATATTAATAGTATTGGCATTGTATCCTTCAATAATATTTGAATATAATGTTATTACCCTGTCCATATCTTTTCGGCGTACAGAACTAAAACTTGTTGAGTATTCAAAACTTGCAACGGCTGAAAGTGGAATATATGCAGGAGGACCATCGCCAAATACGGGTATTTTCATATTCATCATAACAGGTAAATTATACCTGTATTCGTCTTTTAATCGTACTAAAATTGGAAATTCTTCTTCGCCCACTTTAAAATCTGAAACCTCTTCACCAAATAATGACTGACGAATTGTATATGCAATCATTTGGGTTGATAAACCATAACGCTGAGCTTTATCGCGATCTATATGAATTAATAATTCGGGATTTTGAGTGCTGATATTCATTTTTAAGCCTTCAATACCTTCAATATCGGCTAATTCGATATATGTTTTTATGGTGTCGGCCAAACGAACCAATTCATCAAATTCCTGCCCAATAATTTCGAGATTAACAGGTTTTCCTGTTGGCGGCCCCATGTCGTCTTTTGATACTTCTAATTCCACCCCCGGATATTTACCCATAACCTGGTTGCTTAAACTGTTCATCATTACAGAAGTATTATTTTCATCGCCTCGGAACTCAAAATCGATAAAACTAATAGTAATAATTGCCTGATTTGGTTTTGTTCCTGCAGAAAAATCCATTGGATCTCCCCGACCTACGGTAGTTAAAATAGATTCAACGATAGGAACTCCATTGTCGTTTTTATATGGAGCAAAAAAATCGATAATATCATCTTCCAAATCATTTACAAAATCGTTAGTTCTGGTAATATCTGTCCCGATTGGTAATGCGACAACTATATTAATATAATTTGGATCGGCATCGGGCATTAAAGTTATATCGGGCATTCTCGAGAAGAAAAGCATAATTGTAATTACCAGTAATGCGATGGTTCCGCCAAAAAACAGCAATAAGTTTTTCCCGCGTAAAGCAAATCTTAATGCCCGACTATAAAACTTTTCTAATTTTATCAGGAAGATATCCTGAAACCATGCTTCCATTCGTTGAAGGAATAATCGATGTGTTATTCCAATTATACCGAATAAAATTAGAAGATTAGCTAATATTCGCATTTTGGTAAATAAAAACAACCCGCCAAAAACGATCAGAAATACAGCAAAAAGGATAGCCTTTTTCCTTTGACGCGCCGATTTTCCATTACCATTTGAAGTTTTTACTTTGATAAAAGTAGCTGAAATTACAGGTATGATAATCAGGGCTACAAATAGGGACGACGTTAATACAATTATAAGAGTAATTGGCATGTATTTCATAAATTCACCCATGATACCCTCCCAAAACACCAATGGAAAAAAAGCTGCTAAAGTTGTTGCTGTTGAAGCAATAATCGGAACCGCTATTTCACCAACGGCTTGTTTTGCTGCTTCCCAGGGTTCGTAACCAATATCAACAAATCGATATATATTTTCAACTACTACAATTGCATTATCGACCAACATCCCGAGTGCCAGAATTAGAGAAAACAGTACAATCATATTGATCCTATAATCGATTGCACCAAAAACCACGAATGATATAAATATAGACATAGGTATTGCAAGCCCCACAAATAGAGCATTTCGCGTACCTAAAAAGAAAAACAAGACAGTGACCACAAAAATAACTCCCATGATCATACTATTTTCCAGGTTGCTTAACTGCATTTTGACACTTTCACTTTGATCGTTAGTAATTGATATATCAATATTTTCAGGCAGTATGTTATTGTTTTTAGCTTCTTCTAATTTTTCGTATAATTTATCAGTTGTAGATAATAGATTTTCTCCTCCCTTTTTAACAATTTGAACGGATACAACAGATTTTTTGTCCAAACGAGCAAAACTGGTTGGTTCTGTATAACCATCAATTACTTCGGCAACATCTTTTAAATATACATTTCTGCCTTCTTCACTTTTTATGATGATATTCCCCAGTTCTTTAATATCCTGGAATTCACCAACTGTTCTGATACTCCTACGGGTTTGCCCTAATAAAATTTCGCCTCCCGACATGGAAATATTTTCGTTGCGAATTGCATTGGTAATTTCAAAAAACGAAATCTCTAAAGCTTCTAACTTTAATAAATCAACATTTACTTTGATTTCCCGGTCGTTTACGCCTTCAATCATGACTTTTGATACTTCAGGGATATTCTCAAATTCGTCTTGTAAATGCTCAGCATAATACTTAAGTTCCTCAATACTGTAATCACCGGAAAGATTAATATTTAAAATGGCAAACTCAGAAAAATCTATATCAAAAACCAAAGGATCCTGCAATTCTGTAGCGCCTTTTGGTAATTTATTTTGCCCAATATCAACAGCATCTTTTACTCTGCGTAATGCATCTTCTAAATCAACATCCGTATTGAATTCCACGAAAATCAGAGAAGCATCCTGAGAAGAGACAGAAGTTAATTCTTTCAGTCCCCGGACATTTTCTATTTCTTTTTCAAGTGGTCTGGTTATCAGATTTTCAATATCTTCAGGAGAGTTCCCGGGATAAATTGTTTGCACCATAATTTGAGGCCAGACAATTTCAGGGAAAAGTTCTTTTGGTAGATTGAGGTACGAATGCATACCAAAAAACAATAGCATTACTGTAAGCAGATAAACGGTGTTTTTATTTTTTAGAGCAAGAGATGTTAGCTTAAATTCTCTTACTACTTTTTTTGATAATTCTTTTACTGTCATGTTAGTTTCTTTTTTGTTTATTCAACAACATTTACCGGTACACCTGCACTTACAAGATGAAACCCCTTAACAATAACTTTATCACCAGCATTAAGACCTTTGCTAATAACTGTGTTTTCATCATAAGATAAACCGGTTGAAACATATTTTTTACCAACAAGGGTCTTATTATTTACCTTGTTAACAACATATACATAGTTGCCTGAAATATCTTTGCGAATTACTAAAGAAGGTACCACAAATGCTTTATTAGATGAAAAATCATTTATGTGTATAGTTGAAACCATATTAGGTTTTATTTTTTCACCGGGATTATTTATTTCCATTTCTATTTCGAATGTGC
>JAUVUS010000403.1 GCA_030600865.1 Bacteroidales bacterium
ATAGCCCTAGCTATATCATCCATAGCCAAATCATACTCCTGCCTCAATATTTTTATTTTGGCTCTTTCCAAATAAGGATCTGCAAATTCCGGATAAATAAATAATGATTCATCAAATTTCAGGTGGGCTTCTGTATATTCACCTGCTTCAGCAAATCTGACTCCCTCATTATAAATCAACTTTGCTTGTTTTTTTAATTCTTTTATTTCTTCTTCAATTGAATTATCATTTTGAGAAAAAGAACCTAATGCTAACAAAATTGCTAACAAAGTAAATGAAAGTTGTTTCATCTGTTTATAATTTCTTAATTAATTGTTTAATTATAAGAAAAGTTATTGTAAAAATAAAAATTTAAATCCCTTAATACTAAATTCTACATAATTAAATTTTTGTAATTGATAAAAGTTTATTTTATTGCATTAAATTAGAAAAATAAAATACATTTTTTGAAATGGAGGATAATAGCAAACTTATTGATCTTTCTTATTTGAACGAAATAAGCGATGGAAGCAGCGACCTGATAAACGATTTAGTCGATCTGTTTTTTAAACAAATTCCTGAATATCAACTCGCTTTAAATAATTTCTATGTAAAAAAAGACTGGGATAATTTGAGTAGAATAGCACATAAAGCTAAATCGGCTATTCTTATGGTTGGAATGAAAGACCTGGCTAATGAGCTTAGAAAATTAGAAGAAAATGCAAAAGAGGGGCAAAATATTAATGAATATCAGGAAATAATTACTAAATTTGTAAGAGAAAGTAATACTGCTGTGAAAGAATTAATAGAGATAAGGAATAAAATATAATCGAAAATATTAACCTTAAAACCGGAATATATGTTAAAACATGAATCGAACAACGGAATTGAGATACTATCATTTGATAATGTAAGCAAACTAAATATCTTAATTGCTCAGTCTTTAAAAGAAGAGGTTGCTCAATATTTAACAAATGCAAATACCAAACTTATTCTAAACCTTGAGGGTGTTGAATATGTTGACAGTTCTGGTTTTGGTGCATTGCTTTCTATTTTAAGAAATGCAAAGAATAACGACAGCCAGTTCAAACTTTGCAACATGTCTCCTGAAGTAATGGAGTTAGTAAAGTTACTTCAGTTACATAATGTATTTGATATACACGATAGTATTGACCAATGTGTTGAAACATTTGAATAAAATATTAAAACCGGCAAAAGCCGGTTTTTTAGTTTATAAATGCCTATTCTTCTCCTTTCAAAATAAGTTAAAAGACACTCTGAATGTATGGAATATTTTCAGCTAAAAATGAACATTATAGATGATAAGGATGGCTTTTATACTATCTTAATTATTTATGATAACACGGAATGCAAAATTCGCTTTTCGCCCAAAACCAAAGAATTAAAATATTTAGATACCAATAAGTTAACGCAGTTTATTAAACTAAAAGAATTTCAGTTACGAAAAATATTACACAATAAAAGGTCTGAAAGCTATTACAAAGGTTTTCAGCTTAACTTTATTCTTCACGACGGTTTGCCAGATGTTGATTTTTATGATCGAACTAAAATTACAGTGCTGGATAATACCAATAATAAATTCATAGTAAAAAGAACCGATACCAAAACTAACAATATCCCGGAGTTATTCACTGATGGTTCTTTTAATCATGAAAAAAACGTGGGCGGTTTTGCAGTTTTAATTAAAACAATACAAGGTGAATATTTCATAAATCAAATAAAAACTACAAGAAAGGGAAATAATTTAATTGAACTTTTAGCCGTTATTAAAGGTTTAGAATATTTGAAAAACGAAAATAGAATTAGAGTAGTAACTGATAGTCAGTATGTAATAAAAGGTATCACCGGATGGCTTCCTATATGGAAAATGAATGAATTCTATACAGCCAATGGTACAAAAGCAAAAAATATTACAGAATGGAGAAAAATTGATAAGTTAATTAAAGGTAAATATTTGGAGTTTGAGTGGGTAAAAGCACATTCTGATCATTTTGAAAATACCATTTGTGATATAAAAGCGAAATCAATATCAAAGAGTTAATATGCAACATCAAGATTTAATGGCATATTCACACGGGAAATATGTACAATATAGGAAACATTATTGAACAGGCTGGATTCTCGATAAAAAATAATCAATAATTCTATTATCTTTGTTTTTCTTGCAAAACTGAATCCAAAATTAATGAAGCTAAAATATATATTAACTCTTTCCTTATTGATTTTCTTTGCTGAGACAGGCTATTCTCAAGCGAATCTAAAACAAACCTTAAGAGGTATTGTTATTGATAGAGAAACTCAAATACCTTTGTCTGGTGTTAATATCATTTTACCGAATACTGACCCTCAACAAGGAACAATTAGTGATGAAAAGGGTTATTTTAGATTCGAAGAAGTATTAATAGGACGACAAACCATACAAGCAAGTTACATTGGTTACAAAACACAAATAATTGATAATATAATCATAAGCTCTGCTAAAGAGAAAATTATAAAAATTGAATTAGAAGAATCTGTAACTGAAATTGATGAAGTTGTTATAAAAGCAACGATCCAGAAAGATAAGCCTTTAAATAAGATGGCTACCATAAGTGCCCGATCTTTTACTGTTGACGAAACAAATAGATATCCGGGAAGCTATGGTGATCCGGCAAGAATGGCAGCGAATTATGCCGGAGTAATGTCTGTGCGCGATAACAGAAATGATATAATTATTAGGGGAAATTCTTCAACAGGTTTGTTGTGGAGACTTGACGGAATAGAAATTCCTAATCCAAATCACTTTGCAGCATCAGGAACAACCGGAGGACCTATTACTATATTAAATAATAATTTGCTTACTAATTCTGATTTTTTAACCGGAGCTTTCCCGGCTGAATATGGAAACGCTTTAGCTGGAGTATTTGATTTAAAAATGCGCACAGGAAATAATGAAAAAAGAGAATATTGGGTAGAATTTGGCTATAATGGTTTAGAATTTGGGACTGAAGGACCTTTTTCTAAGAACACTAATGCTTCGTATTTATTAGCATATAGATACTCGCTTGTAGATATTATAAATTTACTTGGTGCCGAAGTTGAAACCACAAAATACCAGGATTTAACATTTAA
>JAUVUS010000304.1 GCA_030600865.1 Bacteroidales bacterium
CCAACCGTAATTGATGTCCCTCTTCTGCCAACAAAAGGAATTCCGATTTTTATACCTGTATATTCATGTGTAGTTCCTTTGAAACCAACAAAAACTTCAACATTAAACATCAGGAATATTTGATTTAACCCATAACCAAATTCATAATATGGTTTATTTCCTGTTGTTGCCAGATAGTTAATATAAATTGCTTCTCGCATCAGGGTTTTATTCAGAACAGGTAATCGTTTTAAAAGTATTCTATCGCTCTCTAATTTTGCATGCCCCTCAAAATAACTTTTATCAGAACTATAATCGTAATAATCAGGTAATCGGAAAATATTTCTTTCTGATGATCCTATTAAAAACGGGGTGTTTGTTCCAAAATGTTTATAATCGGCAAAGAACAAATCGTTTGAATTAAGAAACGATCCTGCAGTAAGTTTATAATTAAATCTACCTATCCTTCTGATATGCAATCCCTGCCTAACAGAAACTTCAAGTCTGTCAAAATCAACATCGCTATCGAATAGGTTTTTAATCCCTTTTTGGTAAGACATTTTAAATGTCGGGTAATTCGAATACGACATCCATTTAACTCCTTCGCGAATTCTGTAATAATATCGTGGTGTATACTCTACCCCAATATCAAATATCGAAGCATTATGATCTTTTACTAAATCCGCATTAAAATTATCTGTTGGCGGTATGTTTGATGTAAAATCAGTTTTAAATGGATCATAAAAATAAAAATCCGAATGATTGACAAGCTCGTGCCGTTGAGCATATTCGAACCCTGCATAAACATTAAGTCCATTAGCTATATCTATATTATGCCCAATACTTATATAATCTTTTTGATAAAGTTTTAAATAATTTTCTTTCATAAAAAGAGTCGTTAACATATTCAGGTTTTCGGTAATTCCGGTTCTTGAATCAAAATCAGAAGTTTTTCGGCCACCACTCAACCTTACCGATGCTCTTTTTAACCCATTATAACGATAATACATTGAAAGGTAACTCGTCATTCGTTCACGGGCAAAAGCATAATCTGCACTTTGCCGGATTCTGAAATATTTGCCACTACTATCACTCCGGTAAGTATAACTAAACTCCATTCCGTATTTTAAGCCATCAACCGTGTTGAAATTAATGTGGCCAAGATCAATCAGGCCTCCATAGCGGAATCGATGACCACCATCGTAATTATAGGATCCTCCCATTAATAATTTGCTCCATTTAAATCTCTTATCATCGCGTTCAAGCGAATCTTTAAAAGTAGAATCCGTTTCCATTCTTAACTGAATAGAATCTTTATCTTTATAACCGTCAAACTCATCAACTGTAAGAGGAATTGGTCTTATGGAGTCCCAATAAGAAACAGACCGCAACATTGCGCTATCTTCAATACTATTATTATTGTCTTTAAGTTCTAAATCCTTTTCTTTGGACACCGATTTTTCAACATCTTTTCTTACTAATTTCTTTAACTTACGTGATTCTTTTTTTGATAAATCTTCCTTTTGTACCAATTCTTGTATTTCATTTTGTTGACCCTGGGATAGTTCATTTATTTCATTAATATATTCTTTTGATTCGGCTAGCATATTCCGATATAATGAATGATCTATATTTGAGTTCAGCTTTACCTTATAGTCAGAAACAGAAGCGATATATTTAAAAACAACTTCAAAACCCATTGCTCCTGCATCAATATCAAAATTATGGCTAATCGGCATCCACACCTCATCATTTACAGGACTATATACCTGATTCCATTTTACTTTAAACATTTTCTGTTCTAACTGAAGCTCTGCACTATGTAAATGCCAGAAGCCCTCAACAATATATATGTAACCTGAATATAAATCATATCCCTGGCGTCGGGGAATCACTTTTATTTTATGTACTAAATAATCCTGATCATAAAAGGATGCATCGAGCTGAAATTTATAATATGTGAATGCATCGCGACTTAAAGGAGATATAACCCCGTCAATATCATTGTAAAGAGATATCGTAATATAGCCCATTGGAGATACTTCATTGTCATCCATTGTACTCCGCATAGAAATTGTATTTTCTTCGATAATATCAGGAAGCTCAAAATGTAAATCAGAAATATTTTCCATTACCATCGCCTTGCCCTCTTCAATTCCTTCTTTTTTTAATGTCTTTTTCATAAGTCGTGGAATAGATTCAAATTTTCCTGAACCTTTCAAATAAACACGACAGTTATATTCCTCAACCTGGTTTAAATAATAATAACTCATAGCAACTGCTTTGCGCATAATTGAATAGGCTGGGTCTTCGCCACTTGCTAATATTCTTACCTCCGGGATTTTATAAAGTTGTTCTTCGAGAATTATATCGATTGTTTGAGGACTATCAGAACAGTTTACGGTTAGCTCCCTTGTTTTATAACCCAAATAACGGATTGTTAGCTTATGATTACCTTCCGGAAGATCCAGTTTGTAATTACCTTCAATATTCGATGTTGTTCCTTTAGATATGCTGGTTGCATAAATTGTTGCATAAGGGATTGGATTGCCCGAGTTGTTTGTAATATTTCCTTTAATGCATTGTGAAAATGAATATATCCCGAAGAAACTTATAAAAACAGTTAATATAATTTTTCTCATAATTGGCTTTGTAAATAATTAGCTACACAATTTTGTGGTTATAGTTTAATTTAGCGTTGAAAACTGTATAATATTTTGGGCTAAAGCCCATTAAACAAGATATTACTAACCCCAGGCTTACTTGCCTGACGGCAGTCAGGAAGCCTGGGGTTATAGAACCCTTATTAACAAAGGACTTTAGTCCTATACAATTATACACATTATTTTAAACCACAGCCATTTATCTGTCAGACGATTTGCGGATGATAAAGTTACACCGTTTATTATTCAAAATGCCATATTTGTGAAAAACAAGTATGGATTGAATATATAACGGCATTAACCATTCTAAACTTCAAAATATAGTTAATGATATGATATTTTGAAGAAGAATTGGTATTACAAGAGATAAATGTAATCTGTGAATTTTTTTGTTAAAAAGTCTTAACAAGTATTCTTGATAGAGCTACAAAAGAAATTGTCTGCCCGAAATCTAACTATTTTTAAAAATGACAAAACCCAATAAACTCCAATTTCCAAATTAATAATTTCTTAAATCCGCAAGCCGTAGCACGGATTTATTGATAATCAGTATGTTGATTGTGGTTTGGTATCATCAATATAAGTTAACCGTGCCACGGCTAATTACTTAATCTGTAAACGGATAATGAGGTTATAAAAGAAAAAGCTTACTTACTCAGCAAGCTTTTAAATATACTTTATACTCTATTTAGCTTAAAATTTAAATACAAACCCAAGGTCAAAACCCAATGTAAGCTCATCATCAGGAACAATAGTCGGGCCAATCGCAACATTCAATCCTACGTGATCTCCAAAGAAAAAATCGCCGCCTGCTAAAATACTAATTCCCAAAAAAGCCTGGTCTTCATAGTAATAATCGTAATAAACAGCACCTAACTGGGCATTAATATACAACCATCGGTAATAAAAGAATTTGGCTCCAATTCCAAAACAGACACCTCCGGTTTTTACCGGATTAAATCCGACTCCGCCATGTAGCCCAAAACCCTGTTTCTTGCCAAAGCGGCCTTGTGCTCTTATACCAATACCTCCATAACTTCGACCAAAGCCTGCACCCAAGGCAAAATAACTGTCTTTTTCGCTACTTGAAACTCTGCTTGGTGAAGATTCTCCCGAAAAATCACGAACATACCCATTAGAGAATACTATTTTTATAAGCGCATTAGGCGATATGGCAAGCACCTCTCCTTCGGGATCGGAATATTTGGTATACTTGACCATATTTATATTTACTTCCTGTACCACAACTTCTATTATTGAATTATCTTTCAGGTAAATATAATCCTGTGAAAAGGCGGAAGCTGAAAAAAACAGAATTATAAGGAATAGGGTAAGTTTTTTCATAACATAAGGTTTTAAAGTATTTGTATTCAGGTAATTTTGATTAAAATTAAGAATATTATTAGCTAATTAAAAATTAAACGATGACATTTTTTTGTTAAAAAGTCTTAGCCAAGAATTTATGATTAGACCCAAATGAAAAAGCTTACTGACTCAGCAAGCTTTTTTAAAATATGCTTTATACTATATTTATCGCTTAGAATTTAAATAGAAATCCAATGTCAAAACCTAATCTAACGCCATCATCGGCAATTGTTGGGCCAATTGCAACATTCAAACCCAAATGATCACCAAAGAAAAAATCACC
>JAUVUS010000123.1 GCA_030600865.1 Bacteroidales bacterium
ACAGTTACTATAAATGTTTTTTCAATTATTGGGATAATATTTATGGTTAGCTTTGGAATTCAAAGTATTATAAAATATGATACTTCATATGCAATTGTACTATTTGCAACTGCTATTATTGTTTTATTAGTTTTTTTATATCTGCAAAAATCTAAAAATTTTAAAGTAACAGGATTCGCAATTGTATTAATTATGTTCTTGTTGGAAATATACTTAATTATCAATGGCGGACAAAAAGGTACAGCATACTTATGGCACTTTACATTCCCTGTTTTATGTTTATTTACTTTAGGATTAATCTGGGGCAGCATATTTACTTTTTTATTGCTTGGTATTACTTCTATATTATTCTTTACTAACCCTAAATTCATGTATCCATACGATACTGTTCTGGAATATATATTTGTTTTTTCATTTATTGGTGTTTATTTATTGGCGGTAACTTTCGAATTTGTTAGAGACAGAACTTATAAATCATTACTATTATCGAATAAAAAACAATCATTATATTTAGAGAAAATAACTCACCAACAAAAAGAAATATTATCTCAAAACACTGAATTAGAAAAACATAGGCATCATCTTGAACAGTTAGTAAAAGAAAGAACCCTTGATCTGGAAATTGCTAAAAAAAAGGCCGAAGAAAGCGATCGTTTAAAGTCTTCGTTTCTTGCAAACATGTCGCACGAAATAAGAACTCCCCTGAATGCGATTGTTGGTTTTTCAAGTTTAATAACTGACTCCGACTTACCGGTAAAACAGAAGGATGAAATTTCGTATTATATAAATCACAATAGCGACACTCTCCTACGTTTAATTGATGATATTATTGACCTTTCAAAAATTGAATCGGGTCAGCTTAAAGTTGATAAGAGAGAGTGTAATATTGATAAAATATTTAGTTTGTTATTTGAAATATTTAATGAAAAAAGAGAGAACTTATCGAAAAACAAAATTGAGATTAAAATAAACAATAAACTTAAGAAAGAGGATTCCATAATATATACAGATCCTACCCGCTTACAACAAATATTATCTAACTTAATTGACAATGCACTTAAATTTACTGAAAAAGGATTCGTAGAATATGGTTGTTCTTTTAGTGATGAAAATAATCAGGAATTAACTTTCTATGTTAAAGATACCGGTATAGGTTTATCTCCTGATCAACAAATTCAAATATTTAATCGATTCAATAAAATAGAAGAAGATAAAAGAAAACTTTATCGTGGTACAGGCCTTGGTTTAAGTATCAGCAAAAATTTGGGCAAATTACTTGGCGGAAAATTATGGGTAGAATCTGAAAAAGATATGGGTTCAACCTTCTATTTTTTTATTCCTTTTTAAGAAGTTTAAAATTTCATTCTCATCACCGCTTTTTGCCTGTATATCAAAAACTTTCTAATCTTTCTTGCTAAAGTTCTTTTTTTTCAATAATTTATCACTGTTTTTAAAAATTCGCAACTTTTACTTCGATGAAAAAAAATATTATAAGCATTTGGTTAATATTAATTTTTTCATGTTCTATATGCGGTAATATTTTTTCCCAAAAATCTATAACTGACAGTCTTTATATTGAACTACAAAAAGCAGATGAAGACACAAATAAGGTAAATATTTTAATAGATCTTTCCTTGGAGTTACAACATTCTTACCCTGATTCTGCTATAAATTATGCTAAAAAAGGATTAAGCCTTGCAAAAAGGCTAAATTACAAAAAAGAAGAAGCTGATTTATTTAATAATCTGGGTAATATTAACAGGGATATGGGACATTACGATCAGGCTATAAGCTCATATCAAAATGCTATTGAAATTTTTACTGAATTAACAAAATCACCTAATGTTTATTTAAATTCAATCGGAAAAAAAGGAATTGCAAACAGTTATAAAGGCTTAGGATCTGTTGTTTATATGCGAGGCAATTATAATTTTGCAATTAATTATTATCAGAAAGCAATCAGAATATTTGAAGAACTTGATAATACGAACGGTATGGCAAGTTGTTATAATAATATTGGGATGGTTCACTGGAAACAAGATAACTATGACAGAGCAATTGAATATTATAAAAAAGCATTAGTAATTAACGAAAAAAAAGATCGTAAAATAGGCATGGCTGCCTGTTATAACAATATTGCAATAATCTATAAAAGTTTAAGGAAATATGAATTAGCCATTAATCATTATCAAAAATCACTTGCTATTTGTGAAGAACTTGGTCATCAGAAAGGAATAGCAGTATGCTTTAACAATATTGGAAAACTGTATGAAGAACAAAAAAAATATTCATCAGCTTTAAATTATTATCAAAAAGCTTTGAATTTAAGAAGACAGATTGGTGATAAAAATGGCATAGCATCAACACTGGGTAGCCTTGCTGGTTTAAATATAACGCTTGCAGAACTTTCAGATAATAATGAAGAAAAATATGAAAAATATGTTAAAGCTTTTAATTATGCCACAGAAGATCTTAAAATAGCCAAAGAAATTGGAGCTTTATTTTTAGAAATGGAAGCATATAATCTCATATCAGAATCGTTGACAGGATTAAGGAAATTTGAAGAATCGCTTAATTATTACAAATTACATATCGAGTTAAAAGATAGCTTGTTCAACAAAGAAAAAAATGAACAGATTGAAGAAATGGAAGTTAAATATCAGACCGAGAAAAAACAACTTGAAATAGAAAACCTTGAAAAAAAGAATCTGCTTAAAGCTGTTAAGCTTGAAAAAATGCAGATCAGGCAAATACTATCCTATGGAATTATCTTTGTAGCTGTTTTTATAATAATTTTGTTAATCATAATCAGAAATAAATTAAGAAAGAAAAACGAAACTATTTTCGAACAAAACGAGGAAATCCGAACCCAAAAAGATGAACTTGAAACACATCGTAATCATTTAGAAAAGTTAGTTGATGAAAGAACAAAAGATTTAAAAATTGCAAAAGAAAAAGCAGAAGAATCGGATAGGTTAAAATCAGCTTTTTTATCAAACATGTCGCACGAGATACGGACTCCAATGAATGCAATTGTTGGTTTTTCAAGTTTAATTACCGACCCTGACTTACCAGTAAAACAGAAGGATGAAATTTCGTATCATATAAATCGTAACAGCGACACACTTCTACATTTAATTGATGATATTATTGACCTTTCAAAAATTGAATCGGGGCAGCTTAAAATTGATAAAAGAGAATGTAAAATTGATACAATTTTTAATTTACTATTTGAAATATTTAATGAAAGAAAAGATATTCTATCAAAAAATAAAATCAACATTATCGTAAACAATAAGCTTAAAAATGAGCAGTTCAAATTGGTTACAGACCCTATCCGTTTACAACAAATACTTTCTAATTTAATCGATAATGCTCTGAAATTTACTGAAAAAGGATTCGTAGAATATGGTTGTTCTTTTAGTGATAAAAACGATCAGAAATTAACTTTCTATGTTAAAGATACTGGTATAGGTTTATCTCCTGATCAACAAGGTCAAATCTTTAATCGATTCAATAAAATAGAAGAAGATAAAAGAAAACTTTATCGTGGTGCAGGCCTTGGTTTAAGTATCAGCAAAAATTTAGTTGAACTGCTTGGTGGAAAATTATGGGTTGAATCTGAAAAAGATAAAGGCTCAGCCTTTTATTTTACCTTGCCATTTACTAAATTAGCTAAAATGAAATAATATCATAAAATATACAAACGCTCATGATTTCAAACACATTTAACTGGAATAATAAAACAATTCTAATTGCTGAAGATGAAGAAAGCAATTATCGTTATCTGGAAATGGTTATTAATAAAACAAAAGCAAATATTGTATGGGCTAAAGATGGTATTGAGGCAATTAACTTATGTAAAGAACATGAGCCCGATTTAATATTAATGGATATTAAAATGCCGAATATGGATGGGCTGGAAGCAACTCGCGAGATTAAAAAAACTCATCCAGAGATACCTATTGTTGCACAAACGGCTTATGCCATGGAAAATGATGAACGCATGAGTCTAGAAGCAGGATGTAATGCATATTTATCGAAGCCCATTAGAGCAACTAAATTAATAGAAACATTATCAACATTTTTAATGAGTGATTAAAGAAAATATATTTATATGCATATAAACTAATTAATCATGTCCCATCTAATTATATATAAGGAACAATTAAAATACACATTAAGTATTCTTATCTTTTTTATAATTACAGGCTTTACTCAAGCTCAAAATGATGATTATAAATTTGAAAAAATATCTGTAAAAGACGGGCTTTCGCATAGTAATGTTTATACTATTATTCAGGATCATTCAGGATATATGTGGTTTGGAACACAAGATGGCCTCAACAAATATGATGGATATGAATTTACGATATACAGGCATGAGCCATCTAATCCAAACTCGCTTTCGTCAGGCAATTTCGGGAAAATACTCCAGGATTCTTCCGGAATATTCTGGTTTGGAACTTACGGAGGGGGGCTGGATCGATTTGATCCTAAAACAAACACATTTACTAACTTTTCAAATAAACCTGGCGATCCATATAGCCTTAGTAATAACCAGACACTATTTATATTTGAAGATAGTAAGAATGAAATATGGGTAGGAACTCCAGACGGAGGATTAAATAAATTTAATAAAAAAGAACAAAATTTTACACGTTTTCAACCGAACCCGGATGATCCGTCCAGTTTTAGCAGCTCACGAGCTAAATGCATGTGCGAAACAAATGATGGTACATTATGGATTGGCTCTGGAGATGGCTTAAATAAGTATAATAAAAATAACAACAACTTTACAATATATACTTATGACCCCGATAACGAAAATAGCCTAAGTTCAAATAGTATCCATCATTTATATGCCGATGAAGATGGTATAATCTGGATAGCATACAGAGAAACCGGAATTAGTAAATTTGATCCGAAAACCGAAACATTTAAGCATTATATCCATAACCCCAATGATCCATCGAGTATTAGTGATAATAATACCGAATTTATTCTTAAAGATTCATACGGATATTTCTGGATTGGAACATACCAGGGTGGATTAAATAAATTTGACCAAAAAACCGAAAAGTTTATTCGTTTTACACACGATCCTAACGATATTACAAGTATTAGTCATAATAGGATTGAATCTATTTATGAAGATGCCTCACGAAACTTATGGATAGCCACACGAGGTGGAGGAATAAATAAACTGGATTTAAAACCTGAAAAATTTAAAAATTTCATTCACAACCCTAAAGATAGAAATACTCTTCCACATCCCAGTGTTATGGCTATCGATACGGACAAATCGGGAAATATATGGATTGGTACCGATGGTGGAGGAATCTCGAAATATAATCCGGTTACAAATACTTTTACTCATTTCAAGAATAATCCATCAAACACAAACTCGCTAAGTATTAACCGTGTATGGTCTGTTTTAGTTGATCGGGAAGGTATTATTTGGGCAGGAACATACAGAGGTGGATTAAACAGAATTGAATATAAAAACGGCAAATATAACTTTACGAGATATCTCCTCAAACAAGGAGATAACTCGAGTATTCGTAATAATCAAATTAATACTATTGTTGAAGATCAGGATGGAACAATTTGGATAGCTACTGCCAATGGATTAAATAAACTAATAAAATCAGGTAATCCTGAAAATTATACTTTTAAACATTATTTCCAAAACCCACCTGATTCTTTAATTTTTATTGACAACTATATTAGCAACTTATATATAGACAGCCAGAACAGATTTTGGATTGGATCATATGCAGGGGGCTTGTTTCAGTTTTTACCAGAAAAGGGAAAATTTATTAATTATTCACCATTAAATCTTGAAAACTCAGAATTTAAACAAGAAATTCATGTATTAATTGTTTTTGAAGATCATAATAAAAATCTTTGGCTTGGTACTGAATCAAATGGCGTTATTAAGTTTGATTTGGAAAAGGAAAATTTTTCTGCACATCCAAAAAATAATGATCTTTTAAGTAATATGATCATTGGAATGCTTGAAGACGATATGGGGAATATGTGGATAAGTACAACTAGATGCTTATCAAAATATATACCGTGGAATAATAAATTAATTAATTACACCTATATCGATGGTCTTGTAAGTAGTGGATTCAAAAGAAATGCTGTTTTGAAATGTAAAGATGGTAAAATGTATTTTGGTAGCAATTTAGCCTTAACTTACTTTTATCCACTTGAGGTAAGCAACAACCCTTATTTACCAAAAGTTGTTATAACCGATTTGAAAATTTTAAACGAATCGAATTGGAAGAATAATCTTTTAATTTATGAAAAAATTCGTCGTGAAAATAAACCTATTGAACTCACAAAAGAAGATTACTTTTTTACTATTGAATTTGCTGCTTTAGATTATACTATTCCCCAACAAAATCAATATAAATATATGCTTGAGGGTTTAGATGAAGACTGGATAGAAGCATCAAATAACAGAACTGCTACATATACTAATCTTGATCCCGGAATATATACATTTAAAGTAAAAGGAAGCAATAACGATAAAATATGGAATGAAAAGCCTACCGAGCTAAAAATAAAAGTAATCCCTCCTTTTTATAAAACCCGGTGGTTCATATTTTTCATTATTGTAATTGGTATTATTATCATTATTTTATACGTTAAGATTCGTGAAAGGAACCTTATAAAAGAAAAGGAAATTCTTGAAAGAAAAATTCAGGAAAGAACTACTGAAATTAATCTTCAGAAAGAAGAATTAAAATCTCAAGCTGAAAATCTTGTAAAAACAAATAAAGAACTTGAAAATCAACATAATAAACTTGAAAAATTAGTTCAGGAACGCACTGCGGATCTAGAGATTGCAAAAGACAAAGCAGAAGAATCTGACCGATTAAAGTCAGCTTTCTTAGCTAATATGTCACATGAGATTCGTACACCTATGAATGCAATCATAGGATTTTCAAGTCTTATAAATGATGAAGAAATAGAAAAGGAACACAGACAAGAACTAACTAAATTAATTAAGAAAAGTAGTAATACCCTTCTTGATCTTATTGATAACGTCATTGATATTTCCAAAATAGAATCCGAACAACTTGAAATAAAAGAAAAAAACTGTTCGGTTAACCAAATTTTTAATGACATACTGATGGACTTCGAAGATGTTATTCAATCTAACGATCTAGTATCAATTAAAGTTAGTGAGGAACATTTATTTAATCCTCTTGAAATAATATCAGATCCATACAGGCTTCCGCAAATACTTAAGAATCTTGTAAACA
>JAUVUS010000230.1 GCA_030600865.1 Bacteroidales bacterium
AAGGTACAAGAACAAACTAAAACCCAAGCAAGAGAACAGGTTCGCACAGAAGAAGGATCTGGAGAACAAGTTAGAACTCAAACAAGAGAACAGGTTCGCACTGAAGAAGGTTCCGGAGAGCAAGTTAGAACTCAAACAAGAGAACAAGTTCGTACTGAAGAAGGATCTGGAGAACAAGTTCGTACTGAAACTCAAACTAAACAACAAACAAATGCTGCTACTGATGCACAACAAAAACAAATTAAAAAATCACAAAAGCAGCAATCGCAAATGCAAAAGCAAAATGCAAAACAAATGTCAAAAAGAAACAGTGAAGCTACTAAAGGAAAAAAAGGTGGTGGAAAATAGTTAATTGTTAATCCCCGGAAAACATTTCCGGGGATTTTAATGTTTATAATCAATAAATCAACCGTATAAAAATATGGCTGATTTTTTATATTAATATCATTTCACCTGAAACTCTATGAGATCCCTAAAACTAAATCATTTAAAACTTGTTTTTTTATTTATACTAATCCCTTTTTATGCAAATAGCCAAAGCGAAAGCGAAAGTGATACAATAACTAATATAAATTCTAAGGATATCGATGATTTTAGTTTTTTAATGATTAATGCAAGTTATACAAACAATAATCTTGAATATCTAAGCGATTTAAGCTATGTAACTGAGAAGATTCCTACACTTTTTACTAATTTATCTTATATAAATAAAACAGGATTGTATTTTGGAGGCTCGTACGCTAATTACTTTAATGCAAATACTCAAACATTCGAATATGATATAGAAGCAGGGTTTCAAAAATATTTCGATAATGGTTTTGATATTGATATATATTATAGCAAACATGAATTTTCGGGAGACACTTTGCTCGAAGCAATAAATTACGATCACTCCATAAACTTCTCAACAGGTATAGATTTAGATGGATTTTATTTATCGACTGATTTATCGTATTTACTAGCTAATAAAAATAATTTCTTTTTAGATATTAATTTTTCAAGGTTTATACAAATAGATAAAATTCTGTTCAAAAATGATATGATTTTAATTAATCCTTCTATATCTTTAGCTTTTGGAACCGATTACTGGATTTATGAAGATATGACTCTTGATGAGAAGAATTCAACAGGAATCTATTTACTTAGCAGTGGCTATTCATTCGATTCATTCTCTTATGAAGGATTTGATATATTTATCCCTGTTAGTTATGGAATAAATAATACTTATTTATCCTTTTCGTGGTTGTATAGAATACCCGGAGATAAGTATAAATTTTTAGGTTGGGAGAATCAATCTAGCTTTATGATTTCATTAACGTACTTTTTAAATTTTTCAAATAAATAATGAGAATTTTAATTGTAGAAGACGAAAAAAGTTTAGCATCAGAAATCAAGGAATTTCTGGTAAAAGAAGAATATAATTGCGATTTAGCATATACTGGCAATGAAGCTTCTGAATTAATAGCTATAAATCCTTATGATTTTATATTACTTGATATAGGATTACCCGACTATAACGGTTTAGACCTTATTAAAGAGGCTAAAGAATATAACTCAGAGGCTTATTTTATTGTTATTACTGCCCGGGGCGAATTAGAAGATAAAATAAAAGGTTTCGATTTAGGAGCTGATGATTATTTACCCAAACCATTTTCTTTACTAGAATTACTTTCACGAATTCAAGCCATAACACGACGTAAGTTCGGACATCAAATGTCGATAATTGAGTTTGGAAAATTTTCTTTAGATACAAGCAAAAGACATTTACAGTATAAAGATCAAGGAGTTGATTTAACAAAAAAAGAATATAAGTTACTAAGTTACCTTATTTTAAATAAAAACAGGGTTTTAGATCGTTTGCAACTTACAGAACATATTTGGGGCGAATTTTTTGAAGACGATTACGATTCGAATTATATTGATGTTCATATCAAAAATATTCGTAAGAAGTTATTAGAATTCGATGATACGAACTGGATAAAAACAGTTCGAGGAATAGGTTATAAATTTGAGATATAATGAAAATACCGAACCTTAAATTAAAAAGTCAGCTTGCATTATTTAATGCTTTATCAAAGGCATTGATTATAATATTACTTGTAATTATTGTACCCTGGCTTGTTAGTGAAATATCTATACGCGATACCGATGATGTTTTAGTACAAAAACTCGATCAGGTTATTGAATTAGTTGATAGTTTAGGTATTGAAGCCTATATTGATATGGATGCCGAATTCCAGACATTTGGCAGTTACAATATTTTAAAAGAAGAATATATTTCCATAGAACAAATTGAAAACGATACAACTATAAATATTATCCAATACTCTCAACGTATTATCGAAGATGAACTCGTTGATTACCGGGTTTTAAGTTATTCGATTGAGGAAAATGGAAATAATTATTTAATTGAAATTGGTAAAAGTATATCGACCATATATCGTTTTGAGCAAAATCTGAAACGCTTTACATTTATTTTCCTGATCATTGTAATATCACTTACTTTAATACTTGATCTTTCCTTTATTCAATATTTACTTAGACCTCTTGAAAAGATTGTTAAAAAATTAAAGTCAACAAATCATCCGGCATCATTTGATTATAAACCTGTCAAAACTTCAACTTCCGATTTCGCATATCTTGATGCAACAATACACTCCTTAATGCGAAAAATTGAAGCAGCATTTAATGATGAAAGAGAATATATCAGTAATGTGTCACATGAATTACTCACTCCTGTGAGTATTATACAAAGTAAGCTTGACAATATAATTAACAATGGAAATTTGCAGGAAGCAGATATGATCAAGATTCTTGAATCGAAAAAAACTCTTCGAAGGTTAACTAATCTTGTTCGAACCCTACTTATGATGTCGAGAATTGAAAATGAAGAATATATATTAACAGAGAAAGTCAACATTACAAATACACTTAAAAATGTTATTGAAGAAATTGAAGATAAAATTGCCGCTAAAGAATTAAAGTTAAAACTAAAATTTAAAGCAACAGATTTTGTTTTTACAGGAAATGACAATTTACTGTTTACATTATTCTATAATTTCATTAATAATGCAATAAGATATACTGATAAAGGGCATATTAGTGTTGAAACCTTAATAGAGAATCATCAGTTTATGGTAAAAATTACTGATACCGGCATCGGAATACAAAAAGATAATATTCCACACATATTTTCAAGATTTAAAAATTCCAGTGAAACTAAAGATAGTTATGGACTTGGTCTGGCCTTATCTAAAAAAATATGCGATTATCATAAAATAAATATTAAAGTTATTTCTGAGGTAAATAACGGATCTACTTTTATCTTGAAGTTTCCAAATTAGAACCAAAACACCTGATATTATCCATTACAGCGTGTGTTTTTTTGATTAACAGCCGGTTTTCTTACACATACACCGAAACCGTTATTTTAAATATTCGTACAATCACATAAACTGATAATATTTAAAATATGTCAGATCATCCAAAATATAGTGATTATATAAATCGAGAGAAAGATACTGTTAGCCACCTGACAGATCATTTGCCGGTAGGAATTTACAGAACAACTATCGATGGAGAAATAATATATGCTAATCTTGCTCTTGCTAACATGCTTGAATACAGCATAGAAGAAATTACAAACATTTCTGTTAAAGACTTATATGTAACCAGTAAAGAACGAGAATCTCAACTCAAACTACTAACAAAAACTTCAAATACTTCATGTCAGGAAATAAGCCTAAAAACCAAAAGTGGTAATATAATAATTGCCAGAGATACTATGACAACAGTTAAAGATGCCGGTGAAAATATAATATACTTCGATGGCATTTTAGAAGATATTTCTGAGAAGAAAAAAGCGGAAAAAGCACTTAAAGAAAGTCAGGCAAGATATAAAATCCTTACTAATCTTACAATTGAGGGAATAATTATACATGATAATGGAATAATTATAGATACTAATCCAGCCATTCAAAAAATGACAGGTTATGATGCTGATTATTTGATAGGCACAAACGTTTTTAAATTTATTCACCCAGATTCACAAAAATTAGCCAAAGAAAACCTGGAGAGACAATATTCAGGCACCTATGAACTTACAATAATTCGAAAAGATAAATCTACTTTTATAGCTGAACTTGAAGGAAAAAATGTATTAATTGATAATAAAGAATATAGAGTTGTAGCACTAAGAGATGTAACTAAACGAAAAAATATTGAAAAAGAAATCCTTTCTTTATCAACAGCTATTACCCAAAGTCCTGCATCAGTTGTTATAACCGATTTGGATGGGAATATAGAATATGTAAATCAGAAATTTACAGATGTTACAGGTTATACTTATGATGAAGCAATAGGTAAAAACCCCAGAATCTTAAAAACAGAGCATACTGTTTCCGGAGATTATAAAGAATTGTGGGAAACAATATCATCAGGTAAAATTTGGAGAGGAGAGTTTTTGAACAAACGTAAAGATGGTACTAATTACTGGGAACTGGCATCCATATCACCAATTATTGATAAAAAAGGAAATATTATTAAATACTTAGCAATAAAAGAAGACATTACTGAAAGAAAGAAAACTGAAGATGCTTTAATTAAATCAGAAAAGGAATTATCGCAGGCTAATGCCACAAAAAACATGTTCTTCTCAGTAATTGCTCATGATTTAAAAGGACCAATTGGTAGTTTCACGCAATTGCTTAATTTATTAAAAGAAAACTTTAACGATATTTCAAATGATGAAAAACTCGATTATCTGAATATTTTAACACGACTATCGTCTAAAACAAATAATTTACTCGAAGATTTATTATTATGGGCACAAATTCAGATGAACACACTGGAATTCTCAATTAAAAGCGTAAATCTTAAGACATTAATACAAAATCCAATTGGAATAGTTGAGGAAAAAGCAAGAGAAAAGAATATTGAAATAAAAACACAGATTGATGATCTAAATGTTGATATTAATGCAGCCTCTATAAAAACCGTAATACGTAACTTGCTTTCAAACTCTATTAAATTCTCACATAAAAACAGTCAAATTGAAATTAATTCTAAAATATTAAAAG
>JAUVUS010000168.1 GCA_030600865.1 Bacteroidales bacterium
AAAATTAAACCACGCCCTGTTCCTTGTTCGTTTTCCGTTCCTTTGGTCGAGACATTTTCTGCTATTTTAAATAATCCGGATTGTATTTCGGGTGGAATACCCACTCCGTTATCTTTTACACTAATCTCTGTATAACTTTGATTGGTTTTATTAGTAATTATGTGCGCCCCAATAACTATTTCTCCTCCTTTTGGAGTAAATTTTACTGCGTTTGAAATTAAATTACGAAAAATAGTTAATAGCATATTCTTATCTGCATTAACACAAATATCCTGTGGTATTTCATTTTTTATGATTATTGATTTGTTCGTAACCAATTGACTTAATAGTTCTATAGTTTCAACTGAAATTAAATAGAGGTTTTCCGGTTCAGGATAAAAATCCAGAGTTCCTCTTTGCGCATGCGACCATAAAAGTAAATTTTCAAGCAATTTGTATGTATTATCTGCACTTTTATATATATTATTTATAAATTTCTTTTGACTCTGTATATCATATTTATCAAAATTTCTCATCAGCAATTCCGAAAAACCAAGCATTGAACTAAACGGGCTTTTAAGGTCGTGTGCAATAATTGAGAAAAATTTATCTTTTGTTGCATTAAGGTCCCGCAAATGTTCTTCACTTTCTTTAAGTTCCGTTTCAACTCGCTTACGTTCGGTAATGTCTCTGCTTATACCAATAAATCCTATAGGTTCGCCATCTGTTCCTTTCATAATGGAAGTACTCATTTCCACAGGAATTTTTTTATCATCATTTATTACAATATAAAACTCTTGATTTTTGATATATCCATTTTCCATTACTTCTTTCATGGCAGCAACCGCTTTTCCATTATCTTCTGATGCAATAAAATCAAATGAATTTTTCCCAATCAAATCTGCTTTGTCATCTGTATTATACATTTTAAGGGTTGCTTCGTTTACATCAGTAATCTTACCATCAAGATCAGAAATAACAATACTATCTATTGACATCCTGAATGTGTCAGACAAACGTACCAATTCAAGTTCAATTTTTTTGCGTTTGGTAATATCCCTACTAACACCAATTACTGCTATAACTTTTCCTGTTTCGTCTAATATCGGATTTAATCTGGTATTAATAAACAATTTGGAATTTCTTATTTGTAATATAGAATCGGTTACCACTGGTTCAGACGTTTCAATGACGTTACGTAACTCTTTTTCATACATTTCTGAAATCTGAGGTGGAAACAAACCGGAAACTTGTTTACCAATAATGTTTTTTGTTCCACCTCCAATAAATTCACTGGCTGCCTTATTTAGTGTAATAATTCTTAGTTCAGTATCAATTAGAAAAACAAAATCAGAAATATTTTCTACCAAAGTCCTAAATTTCTCTTCACTTGCTTTAAGGGCTTCTTCGACTTTTTTATGCTCAGTTATGTCTCTTGTTACTGCAATTAAATTTTTCCCAATAAGGTTTACAGTGCTTTGCATATAACGCCACTTCCCGGCTTTGTTTTTAAAACGAAATTCGAGTCTTTCATTAATTTTAGGTCCATCTATTTTAAGAACTTTTTTTACAATTAAGTTTATTTTTGTTTTTAACAAAGGCAATAATTTTTTCTTATCATCAGGATGAATAAAACTAAAAAAAGATTTACCAAGTAGATCCTCTGGTTCATAACCTAATACAGGTTTGACTGAGGGACTAACATAAAGATATTTCGCTTTCAGATCAAAACTTGTAATTGCAATATTATCACTTGTGTTTTCGGCAATTACCCGAAACTGTTCTTCAGCTTTTTCTTTTAAATTTTTCAATTCCTTTTCTAGTTCCTGGTATGTTGGTTTTGCTTTCATATTACATATCCATTAAACAAGGCTTAAATCAGATTTAATCATACAGGCAAACTACATAAAAAACAGCTTTTGTAAAAAATATTTTTTATAAAATTATTCTTGTATAATCTCTCCTTTTTGATAAACCCTTAAATCCGCATATAATTTACAAAAATTTTCGATTATATAAAAGACACTTCATTTTGAACAAGAACTTGGTATTATTTCCATTTAAAAAGATAATAGAAGCAAAAAACCACAATACATTAATATTTTTTTATGCAAGGTCTTGCTTTAAAAGCTTAACCATATATTGATACAATATTGGAAGCTCAGTTTTAAATTCTGAAGGAACCTCAAAAAAGTATTCCACTGTAATAGCAAAGAACTCGTATATATTTGTGCCTGCATATTTTCTAAAAAAGTGGAGATCGTCATTCTTAATCTTTTCCATTTCCTTGCGAGATAATCGAACTATATCCCTTAAGTAAGGATCCAAACCAATTTCATGATCATTACTATGAATTATGGTATGCATTAATGCATGCGCTATTTCATGCAGACCTAAATTAATTTTATCATCTGGAATTTTATGTCCTTTAACCAACTTCTTCCATGAAAGAACAATTACACCTCGAGGATTTATCTCTCCATAATGCATTTTTCCGGTCATTTTATTTTTATATGCATCAGGATAGATAAGAATAGTACGAAATTTCGGTAAAATATATTGATCGAAACCTAATGTTAATTGAACGTGGGCAGCTACAACAAAAAGTTTAACAGCATCTGTTACAATAAATTCCTGTCTTCCTTCTATTTTAATATACTTTGCTAATTTGTATGCTCTTATAATAAATTTTGACCTATCCTTTTCTGAGAGTTGATTATAGTAATGAAAATGTTTGCCAAAGAATTTTTTTAATGTCCATTTTTTTTCACGGCTTAAAAACATTACATCAAGATTTCTCAACAAGCCTAATTTTGCAATTATAAATAGTGCTAAAAAGACAAGTGCGATAATTGGATATATATTTGTATCAGAGTGCATTGATTAAAATAATTTAAGGTTCACTTGATTATAGCATCATAAATAACTAGCTCTATGCAAACCATCAAACAAGCGGAATTGTAAATTTAAACTCACTACCGTTCTCAACTTTACTTTCTACCCAAATTTCACCACCGTGCTTTTCCACAAACTCTTTGCATAAAATTAAACCACGCCCTGTTCCTTGTTCGTTTTCCGTTCCTTTGGTCGAGACATTTTCTGCTATTTTAAATAATCCGGATTGTATTTCGGGCGGAATACCTACTCCATTATCTTTTACACTAATCTCTATATAACTTTGATTGGATTCTTTTTTAATTGTTCGCGCGCCAATTACAATTCCTCCTCCTTTTGGTGTAAATTTTATGGCATTCGATAATAAATTCCGTAAAATAGTTAATAACATATTCTTATCTGCGTTAACACAAATATCCTGTGGTATTTCATTTATTAAGTTTATTGATTTATCAGCAAGCAACTGACTCAAAAGAATAATTGTTTCACTGGACAATAAATACAAATTATTTTTTTCAGGTTTATAATCAATAATCCCACTTTGGGCTTGCGACCAAAGAAGTAAATTTTCAAGTAATTTATGTGTGTTTTGTACTCCTTGATGTATAATACCAATAAATTCTTTATGTTGTTGTGCATCATACTCATTATAATTATTAATCAGTAATTCAGAAAATCCAAGTACCGAAGTAAACGGGCTTTTTAGGTCGTGTGCAATAATTGAGAAAAATTTATCTTTTGTTTTATTGCTTTCCTGTAATTTTGCTTCACTTTCTATTAGTGCCAGTTCTGCTTTTTTGCGATCAGTAATATCTTGTAAAACGCCAATCATTTTTGCAAATTTCCCGGCTTTGTCCCTTACTATTCTGGATGTTTCTTCAATCCAACTAATTTCTTTATTATTTATAATTCTATACTCTGTTTTGTGCTCTTCCTTGTTATTTTTAATTGCAGAATCCAATTCTGCAATTAATTTTTCTTTATCGTCCGGATGAACATATTTAAAATATTCATCACCCGTTATTGGATTTTTTGTTTTTTGCAAACCAAAAATTTTATAAGTCATATCAGACCATAATATTTTGTCCGTTTCAATATCCCATTCCCAGGTTCCTATTTTTCCAGCATTTTGGGCTAGTCTCAGTCGCTCTTCACTTTCTTTTAATGCCTTTTCCACCAGTATTCTATCCGTAATATCTTCTTTTATAGCAAGATAATTAACCACCTTACCTTCATTATCTTTTATTGGTGTAATTGTAACATTTTCCCAAAAATAATCTCCGTTTTTTTTCTTATTGTGAAACTCTCCTTTCCATGTTTTTCCTGCGGTTATTACTTTCCACATATTGGCATAATATTCTTTTGGTTGTGTTCCGGCATTTAAAATTCTGGGGTTTTCTCCAAGAGCCTCCTGTGCAGTATAGCCGGTTAAATCCTCAAACTTGGGGTTTGTATATTCAATATTCCCTTTTATATCCGTAATTACTATTGTATTTGAACTTTGCTCAACAGCTGTTGAAAGTTTTTGAATTTCCTGTTCTGTTTTTTTGCTGTTGGTAATATCAACAATAATTCCTCGTAAACCCAAAACTTTATTATCTTCAATTATCGGGCTTGAATATATTAATACAGGAAATTGTTCGCCGTTTTTCTTTTGTACTGAATATTCTGTTCCAATTTGTCCTTCACCTGACATTGTAGCTTTAAAATTTTTTAAAACCCGCTCTAAATCTTCTTTTACAAATACATCACTTATGTTAAGTCCTTTTTTAAAATCCCTGGGCGAGAAACCTGTTAATTTAAAAGCTTGTTTATTAAGGTAAAAAATTTGTCCTTTATTGTTAACCTCAAAAACTATTTGCGGTAACAATTCAGTGAAGATTTTAAATTTTTCTCCACTTAGTTTAATTGTTTCTTCATCCTGTTCCTTTAATAACAATAAAAGCAATAAAACACTCACAAAATTGAAAAGGAATAATGCGGAATAAGTAATAGACTGAATAATATTAGCATCAAGGAGCAAATCAGTTTTGAAAATAAATAATGTAAAAAAGCTTCGGGTAATTGCAAAAAGAGAGAAAAATCCGAATATAATTCCTGCTGCAAGTTGCAATTTATTTTTTTTGCTAAAAACAATAAGTTGTTGGGATGCAATAATTAGCCAAATAAAAAATACTAAAGACATATATGCAATCCTAATAGAACCTTTAAAATTTGTTAAGACCAAAAACACCACTACAAATACCACTGCAATAATGCTAAATATTTTTGCCCGGTGTTTAAGGTTTTTTTTGTTGTAGGAAGATATTGAAAATGTTTCAGCACCAAATCCTAAAATAATTAGCGAATTGGCTATTCCTATTGAGACAATATCAGGAGCAATTCCTCTTAAAATTAATAAAACCCATCCTATTGCCTGAATAAGTTTTCCATAAGTATATATGTCGAATACTTTGTTTCGTACTATACTTAGTTTTATAAATAAAAATAAAGAAATGAATATTAGGGTATTTAAAATTGCCGTTAAAATAAATATTGTATTTAAATCCATAATTATAAAAGTTATTACTTTGATAAAATAATTACTAAATTCATAATCATATCACTGTCAGTTCTAATCATGCAAAATACGAAAAATTATCCTGGTAAAAAACAGCAGAAGTAAATCTCTTATTGGATTATAAACTATAAACCTGCCTGAGGTAGACAAACTTTAAACCTGTCCGGAACAGATAAGTTTTAAGCTATCGAATTATTGCATCATAAATAACTTGCTGAATATCGGTACGAATATCCATCTGTAACAATTTATTATTATCCTGGTCGGGATGCACTCTGTTCGAAAGAAAAATATAAACGATTTGTTCTTCAGGATCGGCCCAGACAATAGTTCCGGTAAAACCTGTGTGTCCGAAACTATTGCCCGAAACACATTTACAAGTTGGTCCTTCAATATCGTAATTCATTTGAGGTTTATCAAAACCCAGGGCTCGGCGATTATTATTATCTAAAAACGGGCTTGTAGTAAATAGCTCAATAGTCTCTGGATTAAAATATTTTGCTCCGCCATAACTACCACCGTTCAAATACATCTGCATAAGTATAGCCAAATCACCGGCGGTAGAGAAAATTCCTGCATGACCACACACACCACCCAACATAGCAGCTCCAGGATCGTGAACATAACCTTGAAGAAGCTGTTTTCTAAAAACATGATCGTTTTCAGTAGGTACTATTTC
>JAUVUS010000242.1 GCA_030600865.1 Bacteroidales bacterium
AGTAAATCAGATTTATAGCATATTCAGCAGCTTTAAATTCTCCGGTTACGATTCCTCGCTCATCGGCAGCAATAAATTTCCCGTAATTGATGTATTGAATACCGCCGGAGAAAATCCCATAATCTTTTACATTCGTTGCATAAGCCACATAACCATAATTAATATCAGTAAAATAATTTACATAATTAAGAACCATATCTTGGTTCATTTCCGGATTAAGTAAAGCGGGATTATGAAAACTTAAATTAAAATCATTGTCGTTAATAGCAATAACATCACCACCAAATGAAGCAACTCTTGCCGAATTAATTAAATTAAGAAAATCGTATGTATGGATACCACCAATTTGTGCGCTTAATTGAAGCGAAAAAGCACTAATAAAAATGGCAAACAACAATTTCTTCATCGGGCAAAAATACAAATAATGAGATAATGATTAATATGTAAAACAAGTTTTGAACATATTAAGTTTTAAACGTGATTGTTTTTATCTTATTATTCGAAATCTAAAAATCAAAAATTATTATAGGCCGATAAATAATTGAAATAAACTAATTTTTAATATTGCAGTTAAAGATTTCATCAAAATTATTTTTAAAAAATCATGTTCATAGTTACCTTTGTCAGGTTTTAAAGATTGTTTTTAAGCAGTAGAAATATGTGGAGATGAGAGAGAAGATTTTATTTGTTATAAATCCTGTGTCAGGTAATAAATCTAAAGATTATATCCCTAACCTGATTAAACAAAAGTTTAATGTGAATGAGTATGATGTAAAAGTCATTACTACACGGTTTGCAGGTGAAGCAACACAACTGGTAAAACAATATGTCAATAAAAAATATAAAAAAGTAGTTGCCGTAGGTGGTGATGGAACAGTAAACGAAGTTGCTTCAGCTATTGTTGAAACAGATGTAATTCTTGGAATTGTTCCTTTAGGTTCGGGTAATGGATTAGCACGTCATTTGAAAATTCCTTTGAAGCCTCAAAAAGCATTAGACTTGATAAAAAAAGGAAATCACATTAAAATTGATTACGGTAAAATTAACGATCGAAAATTCTTTTGTACAACTGGTGTGGGTTTTGATGCACATATTGGTCATGTATTTTCAAAATTGGAAGGACGTGGGTTTGTCAACTATTTAAAGGCAACAGTTTCAGAATTTAGAAGATATCAACCTAAAAGGTATGAAATTTCGATGAATGGTACTACAATTATGCGAGATGCATTTTTAATAACTTTTGCAAACGCATCGCAATATGGAAATAATGCTCATATTGCACCAAAGGCAGATATTAATGACGGTAAATTAGAAATTGCAATTATGCGTTCTTTCCCCCTGATTACTGCCCCCGGAATTGGAGCAAGGCTTTTCCTTAAAAATATTGATAAAAGTGTTTATCTTGAGACCTATCAATGTAAAAGTATTATTGTAAAACGAAAAACTCCTGGTGTTATTCATTACGATGGAGAACCCGAAGAAATGGACGAAGTCCTCAATATAAAAGTTATTCCTGATGGTTTAAATGTTTTTGTAAATTAAAGTTCTTCTCTTTTTTCCTTTAGCTTTTCTACCACATCGAAAACAGCCGGACAAACTTCAGTATTTTTTAATGTAAGATTTAAAATCTGATAAAACCGTTTTCGATCTGTATGTGGATATTCTCTGCAAGCTTTCGGACGACTTTCATAAGCAATACAATAATTATCAGGAAGCAAAAAAGGACAAGGAGTTTGTTTAAATACGTAATCTCCGTCTTCATCTATATTAAGATACTCATCGATAAATTGTGAAGATTTCATTTTAAAATGCTTAGCCAATCGCTCTACATCTTTGTCGTATAAAGTCGGACTGATTGATTTACAGCAATTGGCACAATCCAAACAATCAATTTCTTGAAAGACTTCATCATGCAATTGGTGAACAACTTTATCCAGGTTCTTAGGTTTTTTCTTACGAAGTTTTGCAAAAAAAGATTTTGTTTCAGGCGCAAGCTTTATTGCTTTATCTCGAAGTTCCGATAAAGATATTTTGTCTAAAATGCTCATTATTCGCTTGGTCTAATATATGTGCGAATTCTTTCTCGCAAACCGGATGTCTTTATTTGAGATAAAAACAAGCCACCAATAACCAGAGAGATTCCGGTAATTTTATTAACAGTTAATATTTCGTCTAATACAAAATAAGCAATTATTGCTGTAATAACAGGAATCAGATTTGTAAATGCATTGGCTTTGCCAATTCCGATTCGTTGGATTGAAAAAGTGAAAAATATAAATGCAAATGACGACCCAAATATGGCTAGTTTAAGCAAAGGAATCCATGCTTCAGAAGAAAACCCGGCAGCTTTGAATTCCGGGAAATCGATAATAAAAAACAATGGTGCGAAAAGAAAAACGCCTATAAAATTATGGTAAGTTACAATACTTGTCGGGTTGTATTTTGCTGATAGCTTTTTAAGCACTAGTGAATAACCAATGGCAGCAGCAACCGCAAATGACAACATTCCTATTCCAAATACCGATGCATCAATATTATTTCCTTTATTGAATATAACTATGCCAACACCAAATATTGAGACTATTACACCTGAGATATTCATTTTTGTAATCCTCTCATTTAAAAAGTATGCAGAAGTAAAAGATGTGAATAGAGGAATTGTTGAAATCATTACCGCTGCAATCGTTGTTGATACATGTTTAATGCCATAACTTTCTCCTAAAAAATAAAGAAGTGGATTAAAAGTGGCTACAAGTAAAAAATGTTTAAAATCACCTTTACGGATTTTTTGTAATTTTTTTAAAGGATACATTAATGCAAAAAGAAAAATTGAAGAAATGATTAATCTGAAGAATACTACAGTTATCGGATTGTAAAATTCATAAACAACTTTATACCAGATAAAGGTATAACTCCAGAAAACCATTGCCAGAATTACGGCTATGTATGCTGTAAAATTGGTTTTTTTCATTATTGTATTTCAGCTTCCTTAAATAGTTGTTAAATCGGGGCCGCAAGTTATAGCTTTTTATCAGGAATTTTGTAATAACTTTGTAAATAATAGAGCCTGAAATTTTATTAATATGAGATGTAGTAAAATGTACTATTATAAAAAACATCAAAATAAAAAGGAACCATTATTTGATCTGGAGAAAATTATAGAATTAAGGCATGAATTGCATCAGAATCCTGAATTGTCGGATAATGAATTTGTAACTGCCGAGCGAATCGTAAGTTTTTTATCTCATTATAACCCTTCTGAATTAATACGTGGAATTGGGGGTAATGGAATAGCTTGTATTTTTAAAGGACGGGAGGATGGAGCATCGGTTTTATTCCGTTGCGATATGGACGCGTTGCCTATTGATGAAACCAATGATTTTGAATATAAATCGAAAGAAAATGGTGTGTCTCATAGTTGTGGTCACGATGGTCACATGGCAATTATTGCAGGATTAGCAGATGTATTTTCAAAGAATCCACCCCGGAAAGGGAAAGTTGTTTTGCTGTTCCAACCATCAGAAGAAAATGGACAGGGAGCATTAAGAGTTGTAAATGACGAAAAATTTAAAAATATAAAGATAGATTATGCTTTTGCCTTGCATAATTTACCGGGATACTCAAAAGGTGAAATTATTTTGCGAAATGAAACTTTTTCCTCTGCATCAAAAGGCATGATTATTAAACTTTATGGAAAAACATCGCATGCTGCAGAGCCGGAAAACGGGAATAGTCCTGCCATTGCTATGGCAGATATAATAAAACAATTAAATGATTTACCTAAAAATCAAGATTTATTTTCGAATTTTATTTTAGTAACAATAATTCATGCTCGTTTAGGGGAGATTGCTTTTGGCACTTCTCCGGGTCATGCCCAGGTAATGGCGACTTTACGTACGAATACCAATAGTGATATGCAAAAGTTAACTCAACAAGCTGAAACAGTTGTTAATCAATACTCCAAATTACATAATTTGGAATTTGAGATATCTTTTACAGAGGAATTTCCGGCAACAGAAAATAATTCAAAACTTGTTATGAAACTTGAGGAGGCAGCAAAGTCTAATAATCTGAATTTTACATATTTAGATAAACCTTTTCGCTGGTCAGAAGACTTTGCGTATTTTACACAGAAGTATCAGGGAGCTTTGTTTGGCTTGGGTTCAGGAATTAATCATCCTCAATTGCATAATTCTAATTATGATTTCCCGGATGATATTATAGAAAAAGGAGTTAAAATATTTCATGAAATATATAAGCATATTGTTAATAATTCTAAATAAATAAAAATTTATCCCTTTATTTAAAACATTTTGGGCATTATTGTCGTTAGACAATAAGCAACTAAATTCAATTATTGTTTTTGATTCCAAAAAAAAATTGTTTCTTTGCATAATTTTTCGTATAGTTGTTTGTTTTGGGGTTAGGGCAAATGTCTATTACAACCAGAGTTAGTAAATTCCTTGTTTGGTATTAATGCATTATATCCCCAAAATTTTTAGCGTATAATAAATCGTTTGAAAAGGAGAGACTGAAATGAGACAGTTAAAAATTACAAAATCTATCACTAATCGCGATAGTTCATCTCTTGAAAAATATTTACAGGATGTTGGAAAAGAGCAGATGGTAACTGCTGAAGAAGAAGTAGAATTAGCACAAAGAATTCATAAAGGTGATAGGGCTGCCTTGGAAAAATTAACGAAAGCAAACTTACGTTTTGTTATTTCTGTAGCTAAGCAATAACAATTTCAGGGTTTGAGTCTTCCTGATTTAATTAACGAAGGTAACTTAGGTTTAATTAAAGCTGCTGAAAGATTTGACGAAACTAAAGGTTTCAAATTTATATCGTATGCAGTATGGTGGATTCGACAATCTATTTTGCAAGCTATAGCAGAACAATCAAGAGTTGTTCGCTTACCTTTAAATAAAGTTGGATCATTAAATAAAATTCATAAAGCATACTCAATCTTAGAGCAAAAATACGATCGCAC
>JAUVUS010000262.1 GCA_030600865.1 Bacteroidales bacterium
CAAGGTCCGTTATGGTCAAAAGGTGGTGATCGTGGTTTATTTAAATCAACAGATGGTGGTAAAACATGGAAAAAAACATTGGGAGATAACGAATGGGTTGGCGTAACTGATATTATAATTGATTCACGTAATCCGGATTATTTGTATGCTGCAACCTGGCAACGCCATAGAAATGTCGCAGCGTATATTGGTGGTGGTCCTGGTACTGCTATTTATAAGTCAACCGATGGTGGTGTAAAATGGGAAAAACTAAGTAAAGGTTTACCAGAATCAAATATGGGTAAAATTGGTTTGGCAATTTCTCCACAAAAACCAGATATAATTTATGCAGCTATTGAGCTTGACAAGAGAACTGGTGGTGTATATAAATCTGTTGATCGTGGTGCTTCGTGGAAAAAACAATCCGAGACTGTTTCAGGTGCAACAGGCCCACATTATTATCAAGAATTATATGCATGTCCACATCAGTTTGACAGGATTTATTTAGTAGATGTTCGAATGCAAATTTCCGAAGATGGTGGAAAAACTTTTAAGAGAATGAAAGAAGAGTTTAAACATTCCGATAATCATTCTTTGGCTTTTAGAAAAGATGATCCAAACTATTTGTTAGTTGGAACAGATGGCGGAATTTATGAAACTTTTGATTTAACTGAAAACTGGAAATTTATTCCAAACTTACCACTAACACAATTTTATAAAGTTGCTGTTGATGATGCCGAACCTTTTTATAATATATATGGTGGAACACAAGATAATAGTACTCAAGGAGGACCATCACGAACCGATAATGTAAGTGGTATACGGAATTCCGATTGGGAAATTGTATTATTTGCTGATGGGCACCAACCTGCTACTGAACCTGGTAATCCAGATATAGTTTATGCTGAATGGCAGCAAGGTAATCTGGTACGTGCAGATCGTACAACAGGAGAGATTGTTTATATTCAGCCTCAACCTGAAGATGGAGAAGTTTACGAACGATTCAATTGGGATGCTCCAATTCTGGTTAGCCCACATAATCCAAAACGAATCTATTATGCTTCGCAAAGAGTTTGGCGATCAGATAATCGTGGTGATAACTGGACTTCAATTTCAGGAGATTTAACTAAAAATCAGAATCGAATTACACTTCCAATTATGGATAAAACTTGGAGTTATGATTCACCTTGGGATATGGACGCGATGTCTAACTATAATACTATCACATCTTTGGCTGAATCACCAATTCAGGAAGGCTTAATTTATGCCGGTACAGATGATGGACTTATTCAGCTTACAGAGGATGGAGGAAAAACATGGAGAAGGATTGAAGTGGGAGAGTTGTCTGGTGTTCCAAAAACAGCATTTGTAAACGATATTAAAGCAGATTTATTTGATGCTAGTACAGTTTATATTGCTTTAGATAATCATAAGTTTGGAGATTTAAATCCTTATTTATTAAAGAGTACTGACAAAGGGAAAAGCTGGAAATCCATCAAGGGTAATATTCCTGGAAAGACTTTAATTTGGAGAATTGTACAAGATCATGTGAAACCAGAGTTAATGTTTGCAGCCACGGAATTTGGGATTTATTTTACTATGGATGCAGGAAAGCAATGGACGAAATTAACAGGAGGAGTTCCAACGATATCTTTTCGTGATATAGCTATTCAACGACGCGAAAACGATTTAGTTGGAGCATCGTTTGGTCGTAGTTTTTATGTTTTGGATGATTACTCAGTATTACGTGATATTTCTGAAGAGCAACTGAAAAAAGAAGCAACATTATTCTCAACACGTAAAGCATGGTGGTATATTCAGCGTTCGCCTGTTGGCGGCGAAAAAGGCTCTATGGGTGCTCAGTTTTATACAGCCCCAAATCCACCATTTGGTGCAGTATTTACTTATTATATTGGTAAGGAATACAAAACCTTAAAAGAAATTAGAAAAGAAAAAGAGAAGAAATTGATTAAAGAAAATCAGAATGTTCCTTTCCCTGGATGGGATGCTTTAGAAACTGAGCGTAAACAAGGAAAACCAACAATTATATTAACTGTAAAAGATAGTGATGGAAATGTTATTCGTAAAATTGAAGGACCGGTAAAGAAAGGTTTTCACAGAGTAGTATGGAATTTAAGAACATCTTCAAAAAGAGCAATTAAAGCTGATAACAAAAGTTCCGAATGGCAGCCAAAAGGTATTATGGTTGCACCAGGGAATTATACTGTTACCCTTTCGAAGCAAATTGATGGAATTATTACAGATCTTTCAAAACCTATGGAGTTTACAGTTGAACAAATGCGTGAAGGCGTATTAAAAGGTTCTACTCCGGAAGAAACTGTTGCTTTCTGGAACGAACTTGAAACATTACAAGGAGCAACAAGTGCAGCATCCATAGTATTTAATGAAGCACAAAAGAAAGTTGATGAAATGATAAAAGCACTTTCGAGATCTAACCTTGAACCGGGAGATTTAAATACAAAACTTTATAATATAAAACTTGAACTACTTGATATAGAAACAGAATTTTATGGTAATAAATCAAAAAATAAAGTTGGAGAAAGAAACAATCCTACGGTTTATAGCCGTATGAGTGTAGCTCAAATGGGAACAAATAACTCTACTTATGGTCCAACACCAACTCATAAACGCAGCCTTGAAATTGCGAAGAAACAATTTGCAGTAATTAAGGCGAAAATCGTAGATATTATAGATAATAAAATTCCGGTTATAGAGAAAGAATTAATTGCTGCAGGTGCTCCATGGATTGAAGGACAACCACTACCGTAATATTTTATTAAAGTAAAATTAGATATCTAGTTTTCCAAAGTTTTAAGCTTTGGAAAACTTTTTTATTGTCTAATTTGTTTTTCATGATTACAAATATTTAATTGTTACTTTTTAACTTCAATAATAGAAAATGGGGCTGCTGTTTGTATAATCCGGTTTAATTTTAAGCCGGATTGTTTAATTATTTCCTTAAATTCTTCACGGGTACGTTCTTTTCCTCCATTTTGGCTTACCAACATTTGTATATCATAAAGTTTGGCAAAAGAATAACGATTATTATTTTCAATAATAGGTTCAAAGATCAATATTTTACCATTTGTGGGTAATACTGTTTTGATTTTTTTTAATATGTCAATACTTTGATCATCAGATAAATTATGAATAATGTTTTTTAGGAAATACATATCTGAACCGGCTGGAATTGTTTCAAAAAAGTTGCCGGAAATAGTTTCTGCCCGATCAGAAACTCCATATTGTTCAAAAATTTTCTTTACACCTTCAATTACATGCGGAAGGTCAAATACTTTCCCTTTAATTGATTTGTATTTATATAAAATCATAGCAAGCAAAATCCCCTGTCCTCCGCCAATATCAATAATATTTTTTACCTTACTAAAATTATATTCTGATAGTATGGCATAACTCAACATTATAGAGGAGTTTGTCATGGCTTGATTGTATATTTCGTTTCTATCCGGATTTTTTTCCAGATATTCGAAAACATCCATTCCTAAAACCTTTTCTGATGCATTTTCACCCGTTTTAATAACATGGTCCAGCTCTTCAAACATTTTCCAGTTAATGCTATTTATCTGGTGAATAATCATGTGTCGCATAGAATTTTGCTGATTAAGCATAGTTCGTGATAATTTGTTATTTGCAAAAAAATGATTCTTCTTTTCGATAAAAATTCCCTGGCTAACCAGCATTCGCATTAACCTGTATAGTGATTCTTTATGTGTTTTAGTTAATTCGGCAAGTTCAATTATTGACTTTTCATCATTTTTTAAATGTTCGGCTAAGTTCAAATCGGTAGCAACACCAATAGCACGTGTCACATAAAATCCTTGAACCATTTCAATAATTGCAACATTTGCAGGTGTGAGTTTTCGGGATAGACGAACCAGAAAATAACGAAATCGTTCAAATATTTTTAATATTTTAGCTGGCGGATATTTAGGAATTTTTACTTTTTGTTGCATGTCAAGGTCAAATAATGAATTCATAAAAATATAAAACTTTTTTAGATAAAAACCCACCGTGTTTTGACGAAAATTAAAAAAACTCCGAATTTCTGACTATTTTTACCAGCCAATTCAAAAAGCAATGAAATATAGTTTTAAAACTGAAGTACGTGGATATGAATTAGATTCTTACGGTCATGTTAACAATGCTGTGTATATTAGTTACATAGAGCAGTCCCGATGGAAAATACTTCAGCAAACCGGATTATTAGACTCGTTATTAACCAAGGGATTATTATTGGTTGTTACTGAAACCAATATTCGTTATATGCGTGAGTTAAAATTGTTTGATAAAATCGAAATTGTAACTTCAATAAAGTATGAGGCACCTTATTTGGTTTTTAATCATGATATTTTGAATTTGAGTTCAGAATTTAAAACCGCAAAGGTTCAGGTTAAAACTATTTTAATTGATAAAGAACGCACTCCTCAGGATATTCCAGAAGAGTTATTGGCAATTGCAAATTAATTTTACTAAATGGATCAATCTAACATATTAAGCTGGGAAAGACAGGGAGATTTTGGAATACTATCTATATCGAACGGTAAAGAAAATTATTTAGATCAACCTGATTTTATAGATATTGAGCTGTTAAGAAAATGGACATCTGAAGAAGAATTAAAAGGAATTATTATTAGAGGAATTGGTCGTAATTTTTCAGCAGGCGCTGATCTTAAAAATTTAACTGAGCTTGCCAAAAATCAAAAATTATTAGCAGAAAAAATTAATAAGGGAAAGAAACTTCTTGAATTAATAGAAAATCTTAATATACCTGTTATTGCTTCGATAAATGG
>JAUVUS010000215.1 GCA_030600865.1 Bacteroidales bacterium
AAGTCTTTTTAAATCATTAATTAATTGATAAATATTGTTTGATTTTATGGCCCAAAGCTTGCGCCCAAAATTTCTTATAATTTTTTCCGGAGTATCAATTGACATAATATCCCCGTTCTGAATCAATGCCACACGATCGCATAAATTTGCTTCATCCATATATGGAGTTGAAACCAGAATTGTAATACCTTTTTCTTTTAAACGGATAAGCATTTCCCAAAATTCTTTTCTGGAAACAGCATCAACACCTGTTGTTGGTTCATCTAATATTAATATATCGGGACTATGAATTAAAGCACATGAAAGAGCCAGTTTCTGCTTCATTCCTCCGGAAAGCTTCCCTGCTAAACGATCTTTAAAAGGCTCAATATGACTATAAATATCTTTAATCAAATCATAATTTTCTTCGATAGTAGTTCCAAAAATACGAGCAAAAAAAGTTAGGTTTTCCTCAACCGATAAATCCTGATACAAGGAAAATCGTTGTGGCATATATCCAATATTAGTTCTTATTTTTTTATAATCTTTAACAACATCCGAATCTAATACAGTTACTTTTCCTTCTGTCGGAAACAACAGTGTTGTAATAATCCTTAAAATACTTGTTTTACCAGCACCATCAGGACCAATCAAGCCAAACAACTCTCCTTTGGAAACTGAAAAACTTACACCTTTTACGGCTTCCACTTTTTCGTATGATTTTTTTAATTCCTCAACTTCTATTGCAAATTCATTCATAATTTTAGGCTGTTAGCTTTTAGACATTTGCTATTAGCTTCTTTTCTATTGTTCAATAGAACCACAAAGCGCACAATGTATGCACAAAGTTCACAATATCAAATTCGATTTAATTAACACTAATATAAACAATTAGCATAGGTATTCATTTTAACTTTGAACCTGTCTGCCCTACCTAGCCGGCAGGCAGGCGACAGGCAGGCTTTAAACCTGAAACTAAAAAACAACTTCCCCAGGCATTCCTATTTTCAATTTGCCATCGTTTTTAATCCTTATTTTCACAGCATAAACCATATTTACACGTTCTTCTTTTGTTTGTATTATTTTGGGAGTAAACTCTGCCTGATCAGATATCCAAAACACTTCGCCATTGTACTCCTGATTAGATTCTGCATCCTTATCGATATAAACTTTTACTTTCTGTCCAATTTTCACATCAGGTAATTGAGCACCACTTATATAAACCCGCAACTCAATTTCGTCTAATCGTGCAATTTTATACAGCGCTTTTCCGATAATTACAATCTCATTTTCTTCGAGATATTTTTCCAGAACTATTCCATCAATCGGATTAACAATTTTAGCTCTTCGGATTTGCTCATCCATTAACTTTACCTGTTTATCAACAACTTCCATTTCTTTTACTATTGATGAAATCTGAGTTTCTGTAGCAATAATTTGTTTTTCCAGAACATCGTATTTTCCTTTTATATCATCGTACTGTTGTTTGGTTGCTGCATTATCTTTATATAATTGTTCTATTCTGTTCTTCTCTGTTTCGAGAACTCTTTTTTGCTCTTCCTGAACGTTAATTTGAGCTCTTACATTAGCTGTTTTTGAAGCTATTGCATACTTTTGAGCCAATAACTGTTCTCTTTGAATTGATTGAGGCACAGTATCAATAAAACCAAGGAACTGACCTTTCTTCAATTTCTCTCCTTCTTCAATATTAAACTCAATTATTTTGCCCTGTGCTTCGGCACTTACAATAACTTCCTTTGCTTCGAAATTTCCATAAGCATCTGAGCCATCTTCATTTCCTGAGCATGCTGCCAATAAAATTGGAAATATCCATAGTATTAATTTTGTTTTCATAACCTTATCTTGTTTCAAATTTCTAATTTCAAGTTTTAGATTTCTTGTTCCTTTATACTTTTGTCTTTTTACTTTTTACTTTAATCTTTTTACTTTTTACTTTAATCTTAAATATCTCCTTTTATATATAAGTAATTTACTTTCGACTGAACTAACTGAATTTTATTTGTTTCGTAATTAATTTTTGCCTGCGTTTCCTTACTTAACTCAGTTATGTAATCTGTTGATGTAATTACTCCATTGTCAAGTTTTGAGCGAGCACTCTCTGTCACTTCTTCACGCACTTTAATAATCTCCAAATCAGATTCAATTGCATCCTGATATATCTTGATTTTTGCACTTTCATTTTTTAACGCAACATTTATTTGTTTATTAAAAGAACTCTCTTGTGTAGAAACCAAGTCTTTATTTAATGAAATGATTTGTTTTTCTCTGTTTGTTTTATTCCAATCCCAAAATTTCCAGTTCAATCCAAGTCCAACATAATAATATGAATCAAACTGTTCACTAGTCATATTTAAACCCGGTTTTCCATAACCTAATTGGGTAAATGCAAATACGGTTGGTTTATTCTGTTTTGGAACAATCTTTGATGTAGCATCAAGTTTTTCTCTTTGATAATCAAATAATATTAATTCCGGCCTGCTTAAACTTTCCGAATTATCTATATCATATTCAGGAATCTCAAATCCTGACTCATAATCTATATCCATACCCGTAATTTCTGCTAATACATCAATTGCAGCAAGTATTTGATTTTTTATCTCAGTAATACTCTGTCTAACTTTGATTTTTTCAGCTTTTAATGCACTTAAATCTGAACTCAGCAACATTCCGTTTTTAACACTTGACTCAACAGTTTTTTCTTTGGATTCCAAATCATTAAACATTACATTAAGCAATTCATCGTTACGTTGAAGAATTAAAATAGCAAAATAAAATTTATTAATCTGTTCTTTAATTTTATTAAGTTCAACTTGTGTATTCTGCTGATTTACTTTAAGATTAGTATTTTCTAATTGCTTTGCAGATTTTATTCTTCCCCAATCATAAATCAATTGATTAATATCGACAGTGGTTTTATATTGATCTTTAGGCACTTCAGGTAAATCAATCGAAATAGGCAAATCGATCTCAAGTGCAAAAACATCAGACTGATATGTAGCCATAGCATTAAATTCAGCATTCGGCAACCATCCTGTTTTTAAGTTTTTTATATTTAACTGATTAGTTTGTGCAAATATTTCGCTCTGATTAGCTAATGGATAGTTAATCAGCATATTTTCATAACAATCTTCTAAACGGACATTCTGCTGTTGCTGAGCTAATGCAATATTGGTTATGAAAAATAAAATAATAAGAATTCTTTTCATTACGCTTTAATTGAATTAATAATAAATTCTTTAACAAAATCTTTTCTTTGTTTAAGAAAAGCATCATATTGTTTTTTATCATTATCAAACATAATTCCTTGAATTATCGGCCTTGCTACAATAGGAAATACAATTAAACCAATAACATTAGTCATTAAGTTTCTTGTATCTATTGGTTTAACAATACCTTTTTGAACTTCAGCCTGAATTTGAGCATCAAATTTTTCAAATAAATTACTCTCCTTTATATGAATATTCTTTTCAAATATATTCACAAGAATTTGAGGATTTCTATTTAATTCATTAATTACAAAACCCGGAATATATGGATGTTTAGTAAGTAAGTCCATGTAACTTTCAATAAAGAATTCAATTTTCTCGAAAACGGGTTTCTCCGATAACATTATCTCCTGCATCCTCGGAATAAAAATTGAAAAAGCAATATTAAAAACCTTTTCAAATAACTTCTCCTTAGTACGATAATAATAATGCAACAAAGCCTTATTAATACCTGCCTTATCTGCAATCTCCTGCATTCTTGCCCCTGTCATTCCTTTTTGCTGAAAGACTTCCTTAGCAGCATCCATAATTTTTTGCTCTGTATCTTTTTGTTGATTTACCATTTTTTAAATACTTAACTATTTTATTAAACTAATTGGTTTAACCATTTGGTCAAATTTAAGAAATTTTAATTTTGAAATCAAAAAAACAAACTATTTATAATTAATCTAAATTTTAATTAGCTCATCTTGTGTTACTTACATTTTTAAATGTAAAATAATTTATATTTTATTTGGAATAAGTAAATTCCCGTCATATATTTGTGAGCGAATACTAACTAACTTTTTTAACAAATGCTAAGCGAAAGGCAACAACAAATAATTGAAGAATCAATCAAGTTGATTGATAATAAGGGGATACAAGGATTTACAATTAAAAATCTTTCTAAAGAAATTGGCATTTCAGAACCTGGTATTTATAGGCATTTTGAAAGTAAATTTGCTATTCTTAACGAAATCTTAGATTCATTTAAACAAAATCTGATTGAAAATCAAAAAGCTTTTGCCAAGAATGGTGTTGATCCTTTAACTAAATTGAAATTATTCTTCAATAAATTATTTTTGAAATTTATTGAAAATCCTGCTTTGATATCTGTAATTTTTTCAGAGGAAATTTTTCAGAATGAGAAACTTCTTTCTGACAAAGTAAACGAGATACATGCAATGAATGAGAAGATAGTTAGTTCTGTTTTCAGGGACTTACAAAAATCCAAACAAATATCAAAAGAACTAAATATTGAAACCTTTACTCTAATATTTTTCGGATCTGTTCGTCTATTAGTTCGTAAGTGGAAATATTCAGAATATAACTTCAATTTACTGGAAAAAGGAAACGAGTTATTTAACACATTATTAAGCTTGGCTAAATAACACAATCATTAATCGGATTAATTTCTTTTAATGATTATTTTTTATAATAAACGTGAGTGAATATTAACAAACATAAATAAAGATGGAAAACTTTTTAAAGAAACTATTAAACAAACCTTGGATTGTACTTGCAGTAACTATTATTATTAGTGCAATGTTTTTCATGCAAATGAAACAAAATTCAAGAATGGAAACGGATCTAGACAAGTATATGCCACAAGATCAACCTGCATTTGTATACAGCGATCAGGCTGAAGAATGGTTTGGAATTAATGATGGTATTATTGTAGCCATTGAAAATAAAAATGGAATATTTAATACTGCAACTTTAGATACCCTAAAACAGCTTACTAAAAGATTGCAGAAAATGGAAGAGATTGTAAAAGCTGATGTAACATCCTTATATACGGCCGATAACATTGTTGGTACTGAAGAAGGAATGGATGTTAAAGCTTTTTATAAACGTGTACCTAAGTCTGAAGAAAAACTAAATGAACTAAAACGTAATGTTGAAAATAACGAAATGACTTTTGGCCGTTTAGTTTCTTATGACGAAACTGTGACAGTAATAATTGCAGAAATCAGGGACGATGTATTTACCCAGGAATTTTATGAAAAGATACTTGCTCTTGCTGATTCGTATGAAACAGATGATATTAA
>JAUVUS010000110.1 GCA_030600865.1 Bacteroidales bacterium
CTTTATCGGGAAGTATTATTAAATGATTGCAACTAAGATTATTTATGATATTGGAAATATAAAGACTCCGGGCAGAGCCGGTAAGATTTTTTAAAAATAATTTTTCAGTTTTATTAATTGAATTAGTACATTCAATAATCTTTGAATGTTCCTTAATAACTTTATTTAATAATTTTATTTCCAAAACCTGACAAAGTTAAAAATAAAAAAGGTAGTTGTAATTCAACCACCTTTTTTGAATGTATTTTTTAAAAAATAATTTATTTTCCAAATTCAGTTAAAAATTTTTCAGCTTTTTCAACCATTTGTTTTGATCCTGTATATAAAGGAACACGTTGATGTAAAGTTTCAGGTTTAATGTCAAGTATTCTGATATCTCCGTTTGTTGCTTTACCTCCGGCTTGCTCAGCTATAAACGCCATAGGATTACATTCGTACAATAATCTTAGTTTTCCATTTGGAGCACTTTCGGTTTCGGGGTAAATAAATATTCCTCCTTTTAATAAATTCCTGTGAAAATCTGCAACAAGTGATCCAATGTATCGTGCCGAATATGGACGATTTGTTTTTTTATCTTTTTCCTGACAATATTTAATATATTTTTTTACTCCCTCAGGAAATTTATTGTAATTTCCTTCATTTAAAGAATATATCTTACCATTTTCAGGAGTCTTAATATCAGGATGCGAAAGGCAAAATTCTCCAATCCCTGTATCAAGCGTAAATCCATTAACTCCCAATCCTGTAGTATAAACCATCATGGTTGATGAACCATAAATAATATATCCTGCGGCAATTTGTTTATTTCCTTCCTGTAAAAAATCTATTAATTGTGCTTTTTCGCCTCTTGGAGAAATCCTTCGGTAAACAGAGAAGATGGTGCCAATTGAAACGTTAACATCAATATTTGATGACCCATCTAAAGGATCCATACAAACAATATATTTGCCATCTAGTGAAAGTTCATCGTCAAAAGTTATGATTTCCTGATTTTCTTCTGATGCAATTCCGCAACATTCACTACTGTTTTTTAAAGCAGCAGTAAACTGCATATCGGCAAAAACATCAAGTTTCTGTTGAGTCTCGCCTTGAACATTTATTGCTCCGGCTTCTCCTAATACATCAACTAACCCGGCTTTGTTTACTTTTTTGTGAACCACTTTAGCAGCGATACCAACGTGATGAAGTAAATTAGAAAGTTCTCCTTTTGCGTATGGGATATTGGCCTGACGACGAATTATAAATTCGTTTAAGGTAGTAATACTGTAGCCTTTCATTAAGCAATAATTAAAGAGTTAGAAATGTAGAAAATTCAACAAGTAAAATTGAATTTATCTAATTATATAATACAAAAATAGATTTAATTTTATGAATAAGAATAAAATATTGAAAAAAACCTCTTAATACAAAGTTTATTGATTTTTACAAGGGTTAAAAAATAAGAAATGTTAAATTTGTAAGCTTTTATCATTTTAAAATGAATTGTTTAGTATGCTTGTTTTTAAATTTGGTGGCGCCTCGGTTAAAGATTCTAAAGGAGTTGAAAATCTTTTAAATATTGTAAAAAAGTTTTCTGATAACCTTGTTATTGTTGTTTCAGCATTGGGAAAAACAACAAACGCTCTTGAAGAAATCTTAAAACTGTCTTTTGAGGAAACAGATAAGTGTATCAATAAATTCGAAGTTTTAAAATCTTATCATTTTAATATTATTAATGATTTATTCCCAGATAAAAACAATACTATCTATTCGGAAATTGAGAATGAATTTAAAAAGCTTTATAATGTACTATTCGAAGAAAAATATGATTCTTTTGATTTAAAATATGATCAGCTTGTTCCCTTTGGAGAAATATTCTCAACAACGATTGTAAGTGCATTTTTAAATTCGCAGCAATTATCAAATAAATGGATTGATATTAGAAAGGTTTTGATAACTGACGATACTTACCGGGAGGCAAAAGTTGATATGGCATTGACTAAAGTCAAGGCTGAAGTTTCTTTCAATTTTAAAAATGACAAAATTTATTTAACACAAGGTTTTATTGGTGGATCGAAAAATGGATTTGTGACTACCTTGGGCAGGGAAGGTTCAGACTACACTGCTGCGGTATTAGCAAATTTATTAAACGCAGAAAAAGTTATTATTTGGAAAGATGTTGATGGTGTTTTGAATGCAGATCCACAATATTTTATCGACACAGAGAAATTGAATAAAATTTCATATCAGGAGGCTGTTGAGTTGGCTTATTTTGGAGCAAAGGTTATTCATCCTAAAATGTTAAAACCATTACATAATAAAAATATTCCGCTATATGTTCGTTCATTTATTAATCCTGATGGACCAGGAACAGAGATAGATTGTTTTAAACAATACGATCAGGACTTACCTATATTTGTTTTGAAAAAAGATCAAATGCTTATTAGTTTGTTCCCTAAAGATCTTTCTTTTGTTATGGAAGATGAACTTAGTAAAATCTTTAAATATTTGTCGGAGCATAGAATAAAGGTAAACCTGATTCAGAATTCGGCTATTAGTTTTTCATTATGTATTGATAATGCAAACAACAAAACGAAACAATTAATTGAGCGATTTAAAAAGGATTATAAAGTATTATACAACGATCAACTTGAGCTTCTTACTATAAGGCATTATTCCGATGACGCGATAAATAAAGTAACAAAAGGCCGGAAAATTTACATTGAGCAGAGAAGCAGGCATACCGCCCATTTTGTTATCAGGTAGTTGTAACCCTGCCAGCCTTTTAAAGGCTGGCAGGGTTGATGAGCGATAAAGATATAAAAAATGAAAATAGAAGCATTAGAGCAAGGATGTTTTTATCATATATACAATAGAGGTATAAATGGCACCGATATATTTAAAGAAACTGATAATTACAAATATTTTCTTAGACTTTACGAGCGTTATATCGATCCTATTGCTCAAACTTATGCATGGTGCTTGTTAGGTAACCATTTTCATATATTATTATATATAAAAAACTTAGATGAAGTAGATGTTTCAAAACTGACCTATACCACAACCGATAAGCCAAAACAACTTGACCCATCACGGCAGTTTGCACATTTGTTTAATGCATATTGTCTATCATTTAATAAGCGATATAAACGCACAGGTTCGTTATTCGAAAAACCTTTTAAGCGTAAGCGTGTTGGGAATATGGCGTATTTTAAAGAACTGGTATTTTATATACACAATAATCCCGTACATCATGATTTTTGTGAGCGTTTGCAAGATTACCCATGGTCGTCGTATGGTACTATAATATCATTAAAACCTACCAAAATGGAAAGAGATAATCTGATCGGGTTTTTCGATACTACAGGCAATTTTGTAGATTATCATAAACAAAAACATGAATTGAAATGTATTGAAAATTTGATAATTGAATAGATCTTAACCCTTCCAGCCTTTAAAAGGCTGGAAGGGTTAGTTTTGCTACCCAAACACATCAATTATTTTATCAGCTAAAAATTCAGAAAGTTTTATACTCGATTCATGAGTCCAACCTGCTATATGAGGTGTTAGAATTACCTTGTTACTATCAATCAGGTATTTGAATGTTTCAGGTAAATCATTACCTGAGTGTAAGTGCTCGAAAGAAGTTTGTTCATATTCAAGTACATCAAGTGCATCTCCTAAAACCTTACCCGATTTTATATTTTTAACAAGATCGTCAGTTTTTAAAACTTTTCCACGTGCTGTATTTAATATATATATGTCTTTTTTAAATCGGTTTATGAATTCATGATTTACCATGAATAGTGTTTCATCAGTTAATGGAACGTGTATGCTAAGAATATCTGTTTGTTCAAAAATATCTTCCAAGCTTTTCTCGCTTACAAATTCATCTGAATAATTGAATTTGTATTTATCATAAGCTATAACATTTGCCTCAAAACCTTTTAATCTTTGAGCAAAAGCACTACCCATATTCCCGTATCCTATAATGCCTATTGTTTTTCCTTTAATTTCTAATCCGCGATTTCCTTCACGAATCCATTTCCCGCTACGAACTTCAGGGTCAGCTTTTAAAATATTATTAAATAATGTAAGTAACATGCCTAAAGCATGTTCCCCGACTGCATCTCTGTTTCCTTCAGGCGAATTAAAACATTTTATACCTTTTTGTTCTGCATACTCAACATCAATATTTTCCAATCCGGCACCAACTCTTCCGATAAATTTCAAGTTTTTGGCAGCATCAATAATCCTTTTATCGATTTTAATTTTACTCCTTATTATTATACCATTATATTTAGAAATAATATTGATTATTTCTTCAGGTTTTATATCAGGTTGATAATCACAAATAAATCCTAATTGTGTCAGTTTTTCGGGAAGTTTATCATGAGTCGAGTCCACAAACAGAACGTACATACCTTTATTTTTTTATTAGTAGTTAAAACTATGCAATTTTATTTCCATAATATGATTTCTGTGAATATTTTAAAATGAATATCGAATAATGATTACTCCGTGAGGCTACGCTAAGTTAACGATTTGAGATTTGAAGATTTTATAGATTTTCTACTTCTTCTACTTCTTCTACTTCTTAATTCAATATTCGTTAATCGATATTCTTAAATCAATATATGTGTAAATGAACTCCATTCGTAAATTAAACCTGTGGATATTCAATACATAATGTTTAATTATTATTTCAGATATACTTTAAATGCAGGTTTGTAGCCTTTTATTTCTCCAAGGGAATTATAAATCTCATAAGCAAGCATGATTGAATGTACTTTTTTTACCATTTTTTGATTAGCAGAATCATAATGCCACGCTTCTTCAAACTGAACTCTTGCAATTTTATCCCTGCTGAATGTTGAATCATTTTCTAATGCTTTAATGTCTTTAATGCTTAAAATTTCATTTTGAAAAAATTCATAAGGGATAAGTTCACCTGCATAAACTGATTTGAAAATCTCATCAACCAATGTTTTTTTATCCAGATTCCTTAGACAATACTCTGTCCACTCATCATTGTCTGGATTCAATATAATAATATCGTTAACTATAGTATCTGCAATGACTATGAAGTTTTCATCGCTTCCCGGGTTTACAACCTGAGGTTCGTTTTGCTTTAAATTACAAGCGGCCATTGTAATGGATATTATGAATACCCATTGAATAATTTTAGTTTTATTTTTCATAACTATAGAATAATGGAGTATTTATAATTAATTACCTTTCAAATAATAATCTTTTTCCTTTTACGGATTCGTTGAAAATGCCATTATCATATACCAGATTGCCATTCACAATTGTGTGAGTTACTTTTGATTTAAATATTTGATTTTCTAATGGCGACCATTTACATTTATATAAGGTATTGTTTTTATTTACCGTCCAGGGAGAATCCAGGTCAACTAATACTAAATCGGCCCAAAATCCCTCTCTTATATATCCTCTTTCTTTAACTTGAAATATATCAGCCGGAGTATGACACATTTTGTAAACAATATCATTTAACAATAATTTATTCTGATGATATAATTCAAGCATGGCTACTAACGAATGTTGAACTAATGGTCCGCCCGACGGTGCTTTAAAGTATGTGTTAGATTTTTCTTCAATTGTATGTGGTGCATGGTCTGTAGCTATCACATCAATTTTATTATTTTTCAAACCATTAATTAACGCTTCTCTATCTTTTGTTGTTTTAATTGCAGGGTTCCATTTTATTTTCGTACCATATTTATCATAATCAGCATCCGAAAACCATAAATGATGAACACAAACTTCTGCAGTAATTCTTTTTTCTTTCGAAAGCACCGTATTATCAAAAAGCTCTAATTCTTTGCCAGTACTTAAATGTAATATATGTAACCTCGAATTATATTTTTTAGCCAATTTAACCGCTAAGGCTGATGATTTGTAACAGGCCTCTTCACTGCGGATTAATGGATGATACTTTAAGGGTAGATTTTCTCCAAATTCTTCTTTATATTTAATAGTATTTTTTTTGATGGTTTCTTCGTCTTCGCAATGTGTTGCTATTAATACTGGCGATTCGGAAAAAATTCTGGATAAAGCTTTTTTATTATCAATAATCATATTCCCTGTTGATGAACCTATGAATACTTTAACTCCACATACTTTTTCAGGGTCGGTCTTTTTTATTTCTTCAATATTATCATTTGTGGCACCAATATAAAAAGAGTAATTGGCTAATGATTTTGCAGATGCTATTTTATACTTTTTTTCCAGTAATTCTTGTGTAGTCGCTTGTGGAATAGTATTGGGCATTTCCATGAATGAAGTTATACCTCCTGCCACAGCGGCTTTTGATTCCGTATAAATTTCGGCTTTATGTGTTAGTCCTGGTTCTCTAAAGTGTACATGATCATCAATAATGCCAGGTAAAAGATATTTCCCTTTTCCATCAATGATTTTTTTAACCTTTATTTCAGGAGGTTCGTCAGTCGTAAATATTTTTTTGATCTTGCCTTCTTCAATTAATACACTTCCCTGAAATTGATTCCCTGCATTAACAATGATTGCATTTTTAATCAGCAAACTATACATTATATATTATAGGTGTTTATTTTGCTATTTCGTATTTTTTAAAAAAACTTCTGAATTTCATTTTTATAACTCCCCAAATAGCTTCATTGAAAATGCCTCCACTCATTTTTGAAACACCTTCTTGTCTTTCGGTAAAAATAATAGGAACTTCAACGATTTTAAATCCAAATTTCCAGGTAGTAAATTTCATTTCAATCTGGAAAGCATAACCTTTAAGTTTTATTTTATCAAGATTAATAGTCTCAAGAACTTTTCGTTTATAACATTTAAATCCCGCGGTTGTATCCTGAACATTCATTCTTGTAATCATTCTTACATAGATTGATGCAAAGTACGACATCAAGATTCTTCCCATAGGCCAATTTACTACATTAACTCCTGATATATATCTTGATCCAATGGCTAAGTCTGCTCCCTGATTTTCACAAGCATCATAAAGTTTTATTAAGTCATCGGGATTATGTGAAAAATCAGCATCCATTTCACATATATAATCATATTTATTTTCAAGAGCCCATTTAAAACCCGTAATATAGGCAGTACCAAGTCCAAGCTTCCCTTCTCGTTCTAATAAATGCAGTTTTTTAGGATATTCCTGTTGTAACGATTTTATAATATCAGCTGTTCCATCAGGCGAATTATCATCTATAATAAGTAAATCGAAGGGTGATGTTAGAGAAAATACCTTTCTAACCATTTTTTCTATGTTCTCTATTTCATTATAAGTAGGGATTATAACAAGTATTTTTGATGTTTCCATTATTGCATTTAAATTGATAGATTTTGTTGAGCGAAGATAAAACTTTTATTTCAATTTGATTTATTTAAGAGCCTATAACGATAAAAATAAAAAATTATTTTGTTGTGTTTTAATAGTTTAGATTAAATAGATAAAAAAAATATAATAAAGAGGTTGCAGAATTGAAAACAGTCTTTATATTTGCACTCCCAAACGGGAAAAAGTTCTTAGATAGTATAGAAGAAACGCTGAATATAAAGACTTCAAAATTTTTCAAAAAAGATTTGGAAAATAGAGATTAAAGTTTTTATATTTGCAGCC
>JAUVUS010000243.1 GCA_030600865.1 Bacteroidales bacterium
AGAATTCATGTCATGCGTATTAACAATTGTGGTCATATTATACTCTACTGTAATCTCTTTAATTAAATCATCAATTAATATTGCCGTTTGAGGATCTAAACCGGAATTAGGCTCATCGCAAAATAAATATTTTGGGTTTAAAGCAATAGCCCTTGCAATTGCCACTCTTTTTTTCATTCCTCCACTAATTTCTGCAGGATATAATTGATTGGCATTTATTATATTAACTCTTTTAAGACATTCGTTCGTTCTATCTCTTTTTTCTGAATATGTCAATTCTGTAAACATATTTAATGGATACATTACATTTTCTTCAACTGTGGCAGAATCAAACAAAGCTCCTCCCTGAAAAAGCATTCCTATTTGCTTTCTCATTTCTTTTTTATCTTTAAAGTTTAGTTCATTAAAAACTGTCCCGTCAAATATTACTTTCCCTTGTTCTATATCGTGTAATCCAACAATTGACTTTAATAGAACGGTCTTCCCTGACCCACTCTGTCCAATAATCAGGTTTGTTTTACCTTTTTCAAATAAAACATCAATATTCTTTAAAACCTGAATTCCATTAAAAGATTTTGATATATTTTTAACTTCTATCATGAAAGCAGTAATTGTGTTAATATCACATTAAAAAGAAGAATAAAAATACTACTATGCACAACTGCTTTAGTACTCGATTTACCAACTTCTAAAGAACCGCCAGAAGTATAATATCCATGGTATGCAGATATTGTGGTTATTAGAAATGCAAAAACAACTATTTTAATCAGGGCATAAACTATATAATATGGTATAAAAGCATATTGAATTCCATAGACATAATCCTGGGTTGTCATCACTCCTGTTGAAATTCCGGCAATCCATCCACCAAAAATACCAATAATCATACTCATTAAAGTCAGGAAAGGAGTAAATATCACAGAGGCTATTATTCTGGGTAATATTAAATAGCTAGCTGAGTTTACACCCATTATTTCCAGAGCATCAATTTGCTCAGTTACCCGCATCGTCCCGATCTCGGAAGCAATGTTCGAACCAATTTTACCTGCCAAAATAAGAGCAATAATTGTTGATGAAAATTCTAATAATAAAGTATCTCTTGCTGTTAATCCAATTAAATATTTCGGATACATTGGATTATCAGTATTATATGCAGTTTGTATTGTAATAACAGCACCCATAAATACCGATATAACTGCAACTATCCATATCGAATTTAATCCAAGTTTATCTATTTCTTTGATGGTTTCTCTATAATAAATTTTAAACTTTTCGGGTTTTGCAAAAACCCTGAAAAGAAGTAAAAAATATTTACCTATATGATAAAAAAGTCCCATGAATTATCTAATTTGAGTGTACAAATATACTAAATAATAAAACTTTCTTTTAAACACATTTATTTAATAAAGATTTTTTATTCTTTTTGCTTTTTGTAAATTAGTAGAATACAAATATTTCTCAAAACAAAATTAAAATGGAAAATAATTACTGTGTTATAATGGCTGGAGGTGTTGGAAGCAGATTTTGGCCGCTAAGTAGAATGAATAAGCCAAAGCAGTTTTTAGATATATTGGGAACAGGCAGAACTTTACTTCAAATGACTTTCGACAGATTTCAATCTATCTGTCCAGTTGAGAATATCTATATTGTTACAAGTACAATTTATAAAGAAATAATTTTTGAACAATTACCTGAGTTAACAGAAGAGCAGATACTTCTTGAGCCTGCACGTAGGAATACAGCTCCTTGTATTGCTTATGCAAATTATAAAATTTTTAAGAAAAATCCAAATGCGAATATTGTAACTGCTCCTTCTGATCATTTAATTCTAAAAGAAAATGTATTTAAAAAGGTGATAAAGGAAGGGCTTGAATTTACTTCAAAAAAAGATGCATTACTAACCTTAGGTATAAAGCCCAGCAGACCAGAAACCGGCTATGGTTACATTCAGGTTAATGGAAATAAAAACATTACGGAAAATAAAAATATTTATAAAGTAAAAACTTTTACAGAAAAACCAGATAAGAAATTAGCAAAAGTATTTCACGAAAGTGGGGAGTTTTTCTGGAACTCAGGTATATTCATCTGGTCTCTAAAGTCTATAATGAAAGCTTTTGAGACTAATTTACCCGAAATAGATGCGTTATTTAGCGAAGGTATAAGCATTTACAATACAGAAAAGGAATCTGAATTTATTTCTCATACGTACTACGAATGTAAAAATATTTCCATTGATTATGGTATAATGGAAAAAGCAGATAATGTATATGTTTATTGCAGTGATTTTGGTTGGGCAGATTTAGGAACATGGGGATCTTTGCATGAAAATAGTTCGAAAGATGATAACAAAAATGCTATTTTAGGAGGCAATGTGTTTTCTTATGAATTAGAAAACTGTATTGTTAATATGCCCAAAGATAAACTTGTTGTTTTACAAGGTTTAAAAGATTTAATTATTGTAGAGTCAGGTAACATTTTATTAGTATGTAAAAAGGAAGATGAACAAGAAATTAAACAATATGTCAATGATGTAAAACTAAAACTTGGAGAAAAATATTTATAAAAAAAGAGACGTTTAAAGCGTCTCTTTTTATTCTATATTATATTATCTACTAGAATTCCCATAAATCATGCTCCATTTCAAAAAGCTCTTGCTTAATTTTCTCAGCTTCAAGTAAAGTATTTAATCCCTGCATATAAGCCATAACTTCTCTATTATCGTAAACATTAGTCTCCCTTACTATATAACTACTAAATCTTCTTTGAAAAAACATATCATCAAAGCTTATTCTTTGAGCATCGTTATGCCTGTTAAAAACTTCCTGTCCGGCTAATAATGGTCTTACTTCAGGAAAGTATATCCAAAATGTTCGCTGTTTTCTCATCTGACCTGTTTCAACATCCAGAAACCTTCTGATAGGACAAATTGCCAGCACCCTTATTTTCATAGTTGAATGTTGCTTATCAAAATACCATTGTTCTTTTAATTCGTACTGATAAACTTCGTCGTACTTTATTTCTCCTTCAATTACAGTTTGTACTAATTCACCGGTATTTGGATTAGGTACGTATTGAGTGTCTGGCAAAGCATCGAACATCTGATACACTTCATCTCTTGTTGCCAGTTCTTTAAACTCATGGTCTTTAAAAGCTGTTAAACCTTCGTTATTAATTCCATATATTAATAAGCTAATCAAACTTTTTCTATCATCCATATCAACTATAGGATAGTAGAAAGGATGATTCATTTTTTCTCTACAATCTATAATCTGCCAGATTTTTTTTGTCCATAAGATATCAGCTTCCCTTAGATTTGCATATGGTACTGGTCTTTTACCTGGTATATTTTCTTTAATATATACACCATCATTTACATTCTGGGCATAACTTTGTTGTTCGTTAAAAATTGCGCCAAAAATTCCAATAACAAGAAAAACAGCAAAAAATCTTTTCATAGCAATATTTTTAAATTTTAAATTATTTCAAATACAATAGGTGCTAAATTTCTAACACTACCATCAGGCCCAATGGCCTTAATATCCTCTATATTTAATCTTTGAGATCTTCGTAAGTTTTTAATTAAACTCTGTTGTGCTTTGGTAAATATATTTCCTTTAGTACCTGCATCAATGGTATAACCTCCTCTATCGGTAGTAGATACAGTAAATTGGATAATCTTAAATTCCAAATCAAATTCAAAATTTTCCATCACGGCGAATACTCCTGTTTGAGCCGCCAATACATTTTTCTGAATTTTACCACCCTGTTTATTAGCAACTTTAACAACCGGATCCGGTAAGCCTCTTACTCTAAATTGAGCAGTTCCCATATTCTTTTTTACTCCGTCTATTTCAGCCCGAACAGAAATTAAGCTATTACCTGGTCTTTTTGGCAAAACAATATATTCACCGTCTCTTTGTTTTCTTATACTAGCATTTGTAATAGAAGGAGAAATTTTATTGCCTGGAACACCTGCAATAGATATGCTCACCGGATTTTCAACACCAACATAAAAAACATTCATTTTAGTTGGGGAAACAACTAAATTAGGTTTGGCAACCTCATATTCGCGTTTAAAAGTTCTGGTAATATAATTACCATCAGGTCCCATTAGTTTAATTAATCCGCCCCAGGTTTGTTTACCTAAGCCCGACCCCATACTAGAAAATTTCCCTCTACCATTTATAACTTCTAGCGAATCATAATTACTACCAACCATCTCATATTCATATATTCCTTCGTCTGTTAATGTTGAATCGTATTTACCAATTAAAACAATTGTATGAGCAGTGGTGTCAACTGCTGCAATAAACACATCTGCCAGATATTCATTCCCTTGCAAAACATAACTAGTATTTGGAATTACTGTAGCTTCTAATTTATTAAAAGGTATTGAACCAGCAGAAATTTGATTATATAAATACTGAACTATTTCCGATTCAGAGTTGCGAATATCAACCTGCATTTTTGTTAGTAAAGGCATTACTGCAGCTAAAGGCATATGCGAAAAATACTTCACTTCCCATACCTTCCTTTCTCCATCTTTTGAAGGAGGAGGATCGTTTGTTTCTAAATTAGTTTCAAGAGAATGAATAACTGTAAGGTCATCTTCATCAACTAAACTAACTAAATATTCTCTGTATTCCTGAATTTTTTTCTTTAATTCAAATGCTTTACCATCCATGTTTGGCCCGATTAATACCCGACTAGGTGCATCAGATCCATCTTTGCCCTCAATATTTTCGTTAATTATTTCTCCTTCCGCTGTAATAACACCATCCTCAATATCTCCTTGTCCGTTATCCGTAATAATCTCTTTTTTCAAATCCTGAATATACTCAAATAATTCATCAGATCGCCTTTTTACCTCATCAGCCTTATCCTTCCAAGGTTTTACCTTAGTTTCATTCTGAACGTATTGTTGGTTAAAGTCACTATAAAGAACCTGATTTTTTTCAGTGTAATTTTTAGTTGTTTTTCTTAAACCATG
>JAUVUS010000100.1 GCA_030600865.1 Bacteroidales bacterium
AAGCTATCTTTCGGGTTTCAAACATGATAGAATCTTCAAGCAATATTGCCTCCTGCCACTTTTCAAAATCAGCAGGTTTAGCTTTTCGGTATACTTTTTTAAACTCATACTCTGCCGGATTAATTCCTTGTTTCTTTAGTTGAAAGCCAACTATTTCCCCTGTCAATGAAATTATACCAATATCATGTCCCGGAGATGCTTCAACGGCAACAATATCTCCTTTTTTTAGGCGTAACAAATTTGAATTTATAAAAAAATCTTTACGTGTATTTTTAAACCGAACCTCTATAATATCCAGCTTTTTAGATGGCTCCGGGATATTGTTCAGCCAATCAAAAGCTTCTAATTTACTACAGCTTTCAGGTTTTAAACAATTACAAGAAGATATATTTAATTCAGACTGATTACCTGACTTTTCTTTATCAATATTATCCATAACTTACATGTTATACTCTACAAAATCATTCTCACCTTACATTAACTTTGAAAGATAGAGATATTTCACTTAGCAAAAGTAATGAAAATTACTTTTTTATCAATTTTATAATCTTTAAAGCTAAATCTAAAAACACAATTTTATTGTAAGCATTCATTTCAATATCGGAATGAGCTCGATTCAATGCTTCATAAATCTGATAAATATTTTCCTGATTAATAAACTGAGAAAAATTTTCAGAAAATTCTAATTCTTTCTTTGTCAGATATACAAGGTCTTTATTTTTAATATTTAGCATAAAATTTTCTCGAATAAGCCTAAGAGAATAGGCTAAAAAGCTCTTCTGTTTTTCTCGTCCTATCCTGGAAATTTCATCAACCCAATTAATTATTTCAATAATTTTTCGCTGATAAGACAATCGCATAAATTGTGTAAACTGATCAAAATTATCATTATCTTCTTCAGTTGAACTTATCAGATTTTGTGCTTCGAAATAATTCCCGTTTGCCAGATGAGCTATATCGCCAGCTTTTTCCGGTGATAATCCTAATCTGTCGCAAAGTGCGTTACGCATACTTTCATTATCAATTTTAGGAATTTTTATTAATTGAGTTCTTGAAAGTATAGTTGATAATATTTGCTCCGAATTTTCCGAAACCATTAAAAACAATGTCTTCGCAGGAGGTTCTTCAATTAATTTTAATAATTTACTGGCGGCGGTGGCATTCATCTTTTCCGGCAACCATATAATCATAATTTTATATTCTGATTCAAAAGTTTTGAGATTCAGTTTTTTTTAAAATTTCTTTACTTTCGTTCTTGCTAATAATTCCCTGTTTATTTTCAACATCAATTATTTCATACCATTTGTTCTGATTTATATATGGATTTTCAATAATTATTTCGCGCCACAGAGTTATATAATCATCGCTAACAGGATCTTTTTTTACGGTTTTTGATGTTGATACCGGATAAACAAAATGCAGATCGGGATGAATTAATTTTTGAAACTTTATACAAGACGGACAAACTCCACAAGAATCATTTTCCTGTTTGTTCTCACAAGAAACATATTGAGCATAGGCTATTGCCAAAGCTAAATTCCCTGAGCCTTCAGAACCTAAAAAAAGTTGAGCATGACTTACCCTGTTTCCCTTTATAGTATGTATTAATTTTTCCTTTATTTTATGATGTCCAACTACTTCTTTAAATTGCATAAATGTTAAATAATTTTACTTAGATATTTTAACTTCAAAAACGGATAATGAGCAAAAATAACAATAAACGAAATACAAACCACAAATAAATATTTGGCATTTTTCATATTCCTGTTTACAATTTAGATTATTAAATGTATAATATTATTTTGTATGTTAATCATCTGAAATTAGAAATTGGAAATTTGATTAGCCTGCCAGCCGACAAGACAGAAAACCAAGCCTTTTCCCAATTTCAAGTTTCAAATTTCAGCTACTATAACGGGTCAAAGTTAATACAATTCAAAAGTGTTAACTACTTTTAGGTATTTTTGAAAAATGTCAAATATTTCTATCTTTAACCTGATTAATTCATAAAAGCACCAGGCATGTATTCTATCGACAACTATAATTTTACAGGAAAAAAAGTATTAATGCGCGTGGATTTTAACGTTCCGTTAAATGAAAAACTTGAAATAACAGATGATACAAGGATTATTACTGCAATACCAACGATTCAAAAAATTTTAGCTGAAGGCGGATCAATAATTATTTTAACACATTTGGGAAGACCAAAAGGTCAATTTAATGAGAGAATGTCCTTAAAAATAATCCTTCCTCATTTAAGTAAAGTCCTTGATAGAGAAGTAAAATTTGCTCCTGATTGTATTGGTATTAAAGCAGAAAAATTAGCTAAAACCCTAAACCCCGGTGAAATTCTTTTATTAGAAAATCTAAGATTTTATAAAGAAGAAACAGATGCTGATGAGGATTTTGCAAAACACCTTGCCAGCCTTGGTGATGTATATGTAAATAATGCATTTGGTACTGCACACAGAGCACATGCTTCGACTTATACCATTGTTAAACATTTTCCAAAAAACAGCATGTTTGGGTATCTTGTCGAAAGTGAAATAAATAATATAGACAAAATTTTACACCAACCTTTGCATCCTTTTACAGCAATTCTCGGAGGATCGAAAATATCTACTAAAATCCATATTATAGAAACATTAATAGAAAAGGTAGATAATTTAATTATTGCGGGAGGAATTGCATACACATTTGCTAAAGCTATGGGTGGTAAAATCGGAAATTCTTTAGTTGAAGATGAGTTTTTAGATTTTGCAAGACATATTATTAAAGAGGCTGAAAAAAATAAAGTTAAATTATATTTACCAAGCGATTGCATTATTGCAGATGATTTTAAAAATGATGCCCAAATTGATCATTGTGATATTAATGAGATACCTGATGGATGGATGGGTCTTGACATTGGAATTAAATCTGAAAATCGCTTTTCAGAAGTGATCGAAAACTCAAAAAAAATTCTTTGGAATGGCCCGATAGGTGTTTTTGAAATGCCAAGTTTTTCAATGGGAACATTAAAAATTGCTATGTCGGTAGCCCGTGCAACTGATAAAGGAGCATTTTCCTTGATTGGCGGAGGTGATTCAATAGCTGCAATTAACAAGTATAGTTTAGCTCATAAAATCAGCTATATATCGACAGCCGGCGGTGCTTTGCTGGAATACCTTAAAGGAAAGGAACTGCCAAGTATTAAAGCTATTAAGCAAAACTTAACCATTGACCGATATAACTTTGAGGGTAAAAAAGTTCTGATGCGTGTTGATTTCAATGTTCCTATGGACGAAAACAGAAAAATTACCGATGACACAAGAATTATTACTGCATTACCAACAGCACGTAAAATATTAGCTGAAGGTGGTTCTGTTATATTCTTAACTCATTTAGGCAGACCAAAAGGTAAGTTCAACGAAGATTTTTCATTAAAACATATATTACCTTATTTATCAAAAGCTCTTGATAAAAAAGTAAAATTTGCTGCTAACTGTATTGGAGAAGAAGCCATAATTGCAACAACAGTCCTAAAACCAGGAGAATGCCTGTTACTTGAAAATCTTCGATTCCATAAAGAGGAAACCGATGCAGATGAAAATTTCGCTAAACAATTAGCAGAACTTGGAGACACCTATGTTTTTAATGCTTTTGGAACAGCACACAGGGCACATGCTTCAACATACACTTTAGCCAAGTTTTTTCCTGAAGATAAAATGTTTGGCTACCTGGTTGAAAATGAAATTAATAATATTGATAAAGTAATAAAACAAGCCAAAAGACCATTTACTGCAATTCTGGGAGGATCTAAAGTGTCAACTAAAATTCATATCATACTTGCTTTATTGGAAAAAGTTGACAATTTAATTATTGCCGGTGGAATTGCTTTTACTTTTGCTAAAGCTATGGGTGGTAAAATAGGAAATTCGCTGGTTGAAGATGATTACCTTGATGTTGCCAAAGAAATTATAGCAAAAGCAAAAGAAAACGGAGTTGGACTTTATCTTCCGACCGACTGTATTATTGCTGATGATTTTAAAAATGATGCAAATATTGAGCATTGCCACATTGACCAGATTAAAGATGGATGGATGGGATTAGATATCGGAATAAAATCTGCAAATGAATTTACCGAAGTAATTGAAAACTCATCTACTATACTCTGGAACGGACCAATTGGAGTTTTTGAAATGTCGAATTACTCAATGGGAACCTTAAAAATCGCCATGGCTGTGGCTCGTGCTACCGATAAAGGAGCATTCTCTTTAATCGGAGGTGGCGACTCTATTGCAGCAGTTAACAAATTCAGTTTAGCTTATAAAATAAGTTATATTTCAACAGCCGGAGGAGCTTTACTGGAATATATTGAAGGAAAAGAACTACCTGCTTTAAAAGCTATTAATGAGGATATTTAAATTTAAAAATCCTTTAATAAAAATTGTCTGAAAAGTCAAATTTAAGGAATATACTTTGTCATAAATATGTGCAAACTACAAACTCTAATGTTTTCATTCATTAAGTAATCATCTGTGTTTGGTGTAATAATATAATTCATTTTTGCATCTACATCCTTAAAGGCTTGGTTCATCCCCTTTTTTGATTTTGGGTTTGATGTGTATTTTATTTCAATAGCCATTAAGGCTATTCCTCCTTTTACTAAAATCAAATCACATTCTGCGCCCTCGTGTGTTCTGTAAAAAAAAGATTGTGTATCACTATCAATTTTTTGTACAATCTGTTCTATTACATACCCTTCCCACGATGCACCAAGTATTGGATTAGATTCTAAGGAATTAAAGTCGGGAATATCCAGTAAGCTATGCAGAATACCAGAATCTCTTATATAAACTTTTGGTGACTTAACAAGGCGTTTTTTCACATTAGCCGAAAAAGGATACAATTGACGAATTAAAAAAGCATCTTCAAGAAAAGCAAGATACTTTTTTATACTAGTAGAGCTTATCTCCAGTGATTTACCAAGATTATTCATATTTAAAATATTGCCATGAACATGAGCAATCATTGTCCAAAACCTTCTAAGTACATTACGATTAATATCTAAACCAAGCATCGGCAAGTCTCGTTCGATATATGTTTGTATAAAATTAGACAACCACTTTTTCTGTATTCCATCGTTAGGAGCCAAAAAAGCGTCAGGAAAACCTCCTGAAAACCAGTGGTGAAAAATATCTTTTTGGTCAGCTACTTCTATTATATTAAAAGGAGAAAGCTCCTCGTAGGCTATTCTACCTGCAAGAGACTCTGACGAATCTCTGATTAAATCAGGCGATGCCGATCCCAGAATTATAAAACGAGCAGGAATCTTATTTAAATCAACCATTGATCGTAAAATCGGAAACAGTTCAGGCATCCGTTGTATTTCATCCAGAATAACACATTTATCCTGATTACGTTCAAAAAACAAAACAGGATCATTAAGTTTTGCCCGATCTTTTGGATTTTCTATATCTAAATATATCGTTTCCTTTTCAATATATTTAAGCAAATGTTTAACTAGGGTTGTTTTACCTACCTGACGTGGGCCAACTATACCAGTAACTGCAAAATAGCTTAATGTTTCCTTTAAACTATCTGTAATAAATCGTAAAATCATGTATCAAAGTTAAACATTATCCCTGAAAAAATCAAATTACATTTGACATTTTCGGGGATAATACGATTCTAATCTTTTGATAAATCTGCTAACAAATATAGCCTGGCTTATAAAATAATATGAATGCCCGTATATTTACCTAACTACAGGGGTTGTATTTTAAAAATCAATTTGTTTACCTATTGGCACTCGTTACAACTTAAAATCCGCAAGCCGTAGCACGGATTTGCTGATAATCAGTAAGTTAATTATAATTTGGCATCATCTATATAAATTAACCGTGCCACGGCTAATTACTCAATCTGTAAACGGATAAAAATTCACTTACGGGATATTTGGTACAAACGAGCGCCAGCATGTAAAATCTATCTATTAATCAATACCTTTTTATTCCTGATTATATTATTTGAAATTATTCTTAAAATATAAACTCCATCAGGATTATTGCTTAAATCAATGGTTTCTTTTAATACTCCGCCAGATTTATTAAACTCTTTTTTGTAAACGACCAGTCCATCTGATCTAATTAATTCAATCATTACATCACCTGTAATAGAATTCCTGATTTCTAAAGTAATAATTCCATCAGAAGGATTAGGAATAACCTTAACATATTCTTCAGAATCAATATTATCAACAGAAGTTATAGATACATTAATTGTTTTACTCTCAATATTACTTCCACAGTTATTGCTTATAGCTGATAATTCAACCTGATAGCTGCCATAATTTAAATATGTACGAACCGGATTTATTGCTGTACTGGTAATATCATCTCCAAAATCCCATATATAAGTATCAGCATTTTCAGAAGTGTTAGTAAAAGTGACTGTTAAGTCATTTTTCTCATATGTATAATCAGCAATAGGCGTAGGTTCAACTGAAACTACAACACTGCTTCCAAAATATATCCCTGTGTAATTGGCATCGGAAAGCGCAATAACTTCATAAGTTCCTCCTGAAGAAACTTTAAAAGAATAGATATTATCATTACTTGTTACGGATGAGGGCGTAGTTCCATCTGTATATGTTATATTCCATGGTGAAGCTCCCGTAAGCTCAATGGAAATATCTGTTGTATCACCTTCACAAATAGATGCATCGGCACAAATAAGATTTGCAGTAGGTAAAATAATTTCATTACCAAACTTAACAACAAAACCATGCCTGTTTGGCGAAGTTAATAATTGATTATCTAAAGATAACGAATCCGAAAAATACCCGCCGACAAAAACATTATGGTATTTATCAACAGCGACACTACTAATCCAATTATAAGCATTATCTATCCCTTCCATCGTTTTTACCCATTCGAGGTCGCCATTAGTGGTATATTTTGCCACAAACAAATCATCTCCTTTAGGAATATACATATAATCTTCACCAAAATAAATTGTATCTACGACCTGAGCACCAAAATATACGCTCCCTTCGGAATCAATATCAAACTGGTTATAGTCAAATCCATGATAAGTTTCCTTTATTGATTTTGCCCATAGTACATCACCATTATTATCTATTTTTGTTATAAACTTATTAAAATAATAACCAATAGATGTAAGCATAATATCTCCAAAATATGTTGAATCGCCATGCCATCCTTTTATGTAACTACTTCCATTAATATCGGTTATTATACCTGTTGGCCAGCATAATCCATCATGCCAGGAATGATTGCTATTTGCATAGGATTTAACCCATTCAACATTTCCATCCGGGTCAATTTTTGCGAATACAATATTTCCATCACCTTCAAGCAAGGTAATTTCTGTTTCATCAATGGTAATATTTTCAGATATAAATTCGCCTGTTATATAAATATTATTCATTGTATCTGTTGAAGAAATAAGATTATATTCAATCCATTCACCTCCTGCCCCAAAAGCCCATAAAAAATTACCATCGGCATCATATTTGGCAACAAATGTATCATCATATCCTTCTGATATTAGTTCGGTTCCGCCAATTGTAATTGTTCCTGAAAATACTCCGGTTAATATAACATTACCGGCATAATCAACTGTAATAGAAAGCTCATCTCCATCAAAATCTTCCTGAACAGACCAAACATAGTTACCATTCAAGTCAAATTTGACAATAAAGATACTACCGCTTCCGGCTGGTGTTAATGTTGTTTCACCTGGAATTATTAAATTAAAATCCAACTCACCTGTTATATACAAATAAGACCTTATAGTATCAATGTATAAT